>QNDJ01000034.1 GCA_003644825.1 Candidatus Zhuqueibacterota bacterium
AATTTGTATATATTAAGGACAGTTTCTAAATACGAAAAATATGTTAAAAAACTAAAAAACGACCTTTTTGAATCCTTTTACAACCGAACACACGATCAAAGATTATCTCATTCACTAACTCAGTCAATACTTGAAAAATTCAAACTTCCAGAAATTAAAGAATAACTTCTATCCTCTCCTATCAAGAACACAGTAAACTACAGGTAAAAACAATAGGTTAACAATTGTTCCGAAGACCAGGCCACCAATAACAGTAATTGCCATCGGAGTTCTGACCTCTGCACCTTCTCCAAGCCCGATTGCCATAGGCAGTAACCCTAAAACTGTTGTAAACGTTGTCATCAGTATAGGTCTTAATCTGACTTTGCCACCTTCTATAAGAGCAGCAATTTTATTCATACCTCTTCTTCTCAAATAATTAACATAATCTATCAGAACAATAGCATTATTAACCACAATACCAGCAAGCATTATTAAACCAATAAGCACTATAACACTTATTGTGCATCCAGTAAACAGTAATATAGAAACAACACCAATAAGTGAAAAGGGAATTGTGAACATAATAACAAAAGGATGTAATAGAGATTCAAATTGTGAAGCCATTACAAGATATACGAGGAAAATTGCCAGAAGAATAGCAAACCTCATACTTGCGAAGGATGTGCTCATTTCTTCATTCTGTCCACCGACTTCTATTGAGAAATCAGGTGGAATAGGAATATTTTTTACAGCATTATGTATATCTTTAGCAACGCTTCCAAGGTCTCTGCCCTGAACATTTGCCGAAATAACAGCAACTCTTTCCTGGTCTATTCTTCTTATTTCGCTTGGTCCTCTCTCCAGAGTCAAATCAGCCACAGCAAAAAGCGGAACAGGAACATCCCCCTGGGGGTTAATGATTATCCTTTTTAAATCTTCTAAATTTTTTCTATCTTCTTTTCGGGCTCTAACTCTTATATCAATCTGTCTATCTCTTTTTTTAAATCTTGTTGCAACTTCTCCTTCAATTTTACTTCTAATTATTGAAGATATACTACTAATATTGGAGCCTAAAGCAGCTACTTTTTTTCTATTGAAAATTATTTCTATTTCAGGATTAGCGCCTTCGGTACTTGACCGCACATCTGTAAGTCCGGGGATTCTTGATAATTTTTCCATTATCCGAGATGCAATATCATCAAGAACATCCAGATTGTATCCTCTAACTTCAACTTCTACAGGGGTCTTAAAACTGAAAAATGAGGGTCTTTCAAACTTGGGTGGTTCTATTCCCGGTATATCTTTGAATTTTTTTCTTAAATCATCTATTATAATCTCTTCTTTATCAATTCTTCCTTTTTCAAGGATTACATTGATTTGTCCTATATTTTCTCTTTCGAGAACAGAAGACACACCTGATTGGTTTGATGAACCAGAAATCGTATAAACTGTATTTACATAAGGTTCCTGAGCAACAATTCTGCTCATACCGGTTAAAGTCTCATCAGTATTTTCCACAGAAGTGCCAACCGGCAAATTAACATTAACGTAAAACTGTCCCTGTTTCATTTCAGGAATCAATTCCGTCCCCAAAAACTTATATCCAAAATAAGACAATATCATCATAACTATTGCTATTATAAAAACCTTTAATTTGTTATTCAAACACCATTCAAGCACAGGCGGGTATATCTTAAAAAGAAAACTAAAAATCTTTTCAAAAAGCCAGAATATGGGGTAAAGAACTATTTTAAATATTTTCGAGGTTGCTTTAAATAATATCTTAAAAAATTTTATCAATAACAGAGGGATAAATGTAACTATGTTAATCACCGATTTTTTTACATATCCAGAACGGCCTTTTTCTCTTTCTTTTTCTTCAAACTCCAGGTCTTCTCTGGAAAAACTCAACGAAGATAACATAGGTATCAGGGTAATAGCAACAACAAGAGAAGCCATTAATGAAAAAGTTACAGTTAAAGCCTGGTCCTTAAAAAGCTGACCTGCTATCCCTTTAACAAATATAATCGGAACAAAAACACATACAGTAGTAAGGGTCGATGCTATTACAGCCTTTCCAACGATGCTTGTTCCTTCATAGGTAGCATCTCTAATTGATAATCCTTCCCGCTGTTTTCTATCAATACTTTCAAGCACAACTATAGAATTGTCAACAAGCATACCAATTCCCAGAGCAAGCCCCCCAAGGGACATTATGTTCAAAGAAACATGGAAAGAATACATCAGAAAAAAGGTCGCAACTACTGAAACTGGAATTGATAAACTTATAATTGATGTGCTTTTCAGGTTTCTGAGAAAAAAGAAAAGAACAAGAACTGCAAGAATTCCACCATAAATAGCTGTTTTAAGCACTTCATTTATTGCCTGTTGAATAAAAAGGGACTGGTCAGTAACTACTTCCATCTGAACTGGATTTGAGGTTTTCTTGAATTCATTCTGAAGTTCATTAAGTCTGTCTTTAACCAGTTTTGCTACCATCACAGTATTTGCATCGGCTTCCTTATATACAGCAATTTCTACGCTTTCTTTACCGTTAATTCTGGTAATAATTTTTCTTTCCTTGTAGCTTTTAAAAACATTACCTACATCCCTGACCCTTATCGGAGCTTCATTTTTTTCAAGAATAACAATATCAGCAATTTCATTTACTTCCTTGAATTCGTTCAGGGTTCTGACTAAATATTCAGAATCACCATCTTTTAATCGACCACCTGTTAAATTAATATTTTCCTGATCAAGCCTGTTAATTACCTGGGACAGAGGAATACCAATACTGGCAAGTTTTGCCTGATTTATTTCCACGTGAATTTCTTCTTCTAAACCACCATTAATCTTCACAGCGGCAACACCTTCCAGGCTTTCAAGAGCTCTTTTAATATCAAGTTCAGCCAGAATCCTCAGTTTAATAAGGTCTTCTTCACCAAAAAGACCTATTCTCATAATCGGGTCAAGAGAAGGGTCAAACCTCATAAGAACAGGTTTTTCAGCATCCTGGGGAAGGTATAATAAATCAAGTTTTTCACGAACATCCATTGCAGCAAAATCCATATTTGTGCCCCAGTTAAATTCCAGCATAACATCAGTTACACCCGACCTTGAAATAGAAGAGACCCTCACTACATTTTTTACTACACCAACCGCCTCTTCTATAGGCTTGGCAATCAGATTTTCCATTTCACCGGGCGCAGTTCCCGAGTATTCAGTTCTTATAGTCAGGGTCGGATAAGTAATATCCGGCAATAAATTTATTGCAAGTTTTTTAAATGATACTATTCCAAAAAGTATCGCCGCTGCAACAAACATCGAAATTGTTACAGGCCTATTAATAGAAAATTTTACTATCTTCATAAATTCTTTTTTCTTCCTTTCAACAAATTAAACTGACAAAACAATTCTTTTAAACCAGATTGTTATATCATCAATAACAGAGTAAATAGTAGGAACAATTACCAGGGTTAAAAATGTTGATGTAGCCAAACCACCAACAATTGCAACACCCACCTGTCCATACCATCCTGCTCTTCCCTCTATTGGACCAAAAAATTGAGGAAACATCACAGGTAAAACCATAGGACCAAGACCCAAAATAGTGGTGGTAGCCGTCATCAATATCGGTCTCATCCTGACCTGCCCACCTCTAATTATAGCCTCTTTTCTCGGCATCCCATTTCTCCTGTACTTGTTAATACAATCAACTAAAATTATTCCATTATTAACAACAATTCCAAATAACATTAATATCCCTAAATTACTCATCGCATTAAACGTCGTTCTTGTAATAACAAATAGAATAAACACACCTATTAAAGCAAATGGAATAGAAAACAAAATAGTAAAAGGATGTATATAAGATTCAAATAAAGATGCCATAACAATATATATTAGAGCAATTGCAAGAAGTATAGAAAAGAAAGAAGCCTGTTGAGATTCTCTGAACATTCTCCAGTTGCTTCCAAGTTCCCAGGAATATCCGGGTGGCAGTTTCAAACTTGCGAGCCTTTTCGCAATTCTGTCCCTTAAATCATACATTCCCATTCTTTCTGTGCTGGCATACACAGTTACAATTGTCTGATGAGATTCTCTCTGAATTGCCTGTGGACCCCTCTGAAGTCTTAAATTAGCAACATTATCAAGAGGAATCATATCAGCTTTAACATTCTGGAAAACCATATTTTTCAACTGCTGAACATTCACTCTATCTTCTTCACGCAATCTCAAATTTATATCAACTTCACCATTTGGTGTTTTAAACTGACTTGTTGCTCTTTCGCTTAAACCGCTCATTATTGACCAGGCAACCTGACTGGAAGAAATCCCGTATTTATTTGCTCTTGTTCTATCTACAGAAATTCTAACTTCCTCTTCTCCTCTTTCAAGGCTTGTATCAACCTCTTTAATTCCGGGTAAATCTTTCAATCTTTCTTTTACATCTTCTGCGTAAACCTGAAGAACATCGGTGTTTAAACCTTTAAGAACAATACTTATTCCCATCTGTCTTCCGCCCATTCCATGTAACCTGCCTGCCCTGTAGTTAACACCAGTAACCTCCGGTAAAAGTTTTTTTATTTTTTCCTGCACCTCCAGTGTAGATTCATTCACACTCTCAGATATATCTTTTAACGATATATTTATACTATTACCCCGCAAAAACATACTTGTGGTTGAAGAACTCTTACCAAAATTTGTTGATATATTATCTATATCCAGTTCATCTTTATGAGCAAGTAGAGTATCCTCTATACTCGAAAAAAGATTTTTAACATCTTCCAGTGAAAAACTTCTTGGAATCTCCACATTAAACTGAATCTCTCTACTCGGTGCAGGTGGTTCAAACTCCTGTTCTATTTTTGTAAACAGGTAATAACTCAAACAAAATATTACAAGAACAGATAATATTGTTATAAATCTATGGTTAAGAGTCCATTCCAGCATCCTTTTATAAACACTGGATAACCGTATAAGAAATTTAGACTTCTTTTTTTCTCTGCCAGTAAATATCTTCGATGACAATAATGGAATAAGAGTAAGTGCTATAAACAAAGATGCAATTAAAGCAACACAAATTACCAGTCCAAAATCACCCATAAACTGTCCTATACCCTCTTTCTGAATGAATATAAGCGGTATAAATACTATTATAGTTGTTAAAGTAGCCGCAATTATAGGAATAGAAACCTCAGAGCTTCCCTTAATAGCAGATTCCTTTGCTCCTGCACCTTCTTCCTGTTTGTACCTAAAAATATTCTCAAGAACTACAACCCCGTTATCAACAAGCATACCAACAGAAACCATTAAACCACTCAAAGAAACAAGATTCAATGTAATATTGGTCTTAAGAAAAGTCCTCATCAAATACATAAATAAAAACGAACAGATAACCGAGATTGGAATAGCTATAAGTATTATTAAAGTACTTCTCACCTTTCTAAGAAAAAAGAATAATACAAGGCTGGCAAATATCGCCCCCAGTATACCTGCTTTCCATACACTGTCAAGACTTTTTGTAATCTCCTCAGATTGGTCTCTAAAAACCCTGATATTCAACTTCTCAGACCCTATCTCCTTTCTTATATCATTGAGAACTTTCTTAACATTTTTACACACTTCAACAATATTGGCAACAGAAGATTTTCTTACCTGAAATGTAATAGCATCAACACCATTCAGTCTCTGAAATCTCTTCTTTTCAGGAAAGTCATATCTTACATCAGCAACATCACTCAGTTTTATCTTATCCCCTTTAACTGGTAAATCTGCAATCTCTGAAACTTTACGAAACTCGCCAATACTTCTTATTGTATACTTTTTTCCACCATCAATTATATACCCACCCGATAAATTTCTATTTCCTGTTCTAATACTTGAGGCAAGGTTATAAATATCAACTTTATAAGACTTTAAAGCGTTTTGATTAACATCAATTAAGATTTGTTTTTCATCCATACCTCTGATTTCCACATTTGCCACGCCCTCTATTCTCTGGATTCTTCTTTCGATTAACTTTATTATATCATACTGCCTGTAAGATTCTCCACTCCATGCTACACTGAAAAATATTACAGGTCTATCATTGGGTTGAAACCGCCATATCCTCATCCATCGAACATCAGATGGAAGGTCTTTTCTTACTATCTCAAGCCTGTTTCTTACCTCCATTGCCATCAAATCCATATTAACTCCCTGGTCAAATTCCAGACTAATCCTTGCAGAATTGTTATAAGAAGTAGAGCTTATCTTCTTCAGATGACTGAGGGTGCTCATTTCATCCTCTATAGGAATAGTAATATATTTTTCTATTTCCTGGGGAGAGCTTGATTGGTATGGAACATTTATCGTTAAAGCTGGAAAAGAAATATCGGGCAGTTGCTGTAAGGGTAACATTGTGAGAGAAATATAACCCATTACAATTATACTCAAAATTGCCATCAGGGTAGTTATTGGCCTGTTAACTGAAAACTCCGAAAGATTCATCTATTTTTTCTCTCCCGTTACCTCATTTTTCCTCGAAATTTCCTGCCCATTTCTTTTATAAAAGCAATCTTTTTTGTTGTATCAGTTTTTAAAGCAGGGTCTTTTTTGATTCTTTTATCATACTCTTTTTTAATTTCTGGATTATTTAACATCATTCCAAGATACACATCAACCTGATCATCGGAAAACTGCCGGGGGTTTTTTCCTTCAGGGGTAATTGCACCTTTTTTAGCATCATCAGGTTTTTTTTGAGATGCTAATTCCTCTCCAGGGATTCTCACTTCAGCTCCATCTCTTAACCCTTCCTGACCTACAACTATTACCCTATCACCAAAATCAAGTCCATCAAGCACCTCAATTCTTTCACCATCTTCAAATCCTTTTTTAATAGAAACTTTCCTCGCAATACCATTATCAAACTTAAATACAACATCCTCGGCAGTCTCCAGCAAAAGAGCCTTTTTAGGAATCACTTTCGCTTTTTTATGAGTCTCAGTAATTATATAAACTGATGCAAACATTCCGGGTCTTAAAACATTTTTTTCATCATTTATTTCAATAGTTACCTTAATAGTTCCACTCTGAGGATCAACAACCGGACTTATCATTTTTATTTCACCCCAGAATTCTTTATTTTTCATCATTTCAACTGTCAGTTTCGCTTTCTGTTTAACTTTCAATTTACTTATCTCTTTTTCAGGAACATAAATTCTTGCAAGTAAAGGTCTAAAATCTGCAATTGTAAAAAGAACCTGATTAACGTTGACCATATTCCCGAGAAAAATTTGCCTTTTTGTTATAACACCAGTAAAAGGAGCTCTTATAGATGCATAATTATAATTCAGTTTTGCTCTATCCAGTTCAGATAAAGCTAATTCATACTGATATTTTTTATTTTCCAGCTCTTCCTTACTTAACAAATTATCTTTAAACATTTTTTCTGACCTATCCAGAATTGCTTTTGTATTATTAACTTTTGCCTCAGCCTCTTTAACAGCAATAAGTAACTCTCTTTTATCAAGTTCTGCAAGAACTTTACCTTTCTTCACATAATCTCCTTCTTCTACATAAATCTTATTAACCATACCGGACACTCTTGCAATAATATCGACCTTTTTTTCAGCCTCAAGAGTTGTTGTGGTCATTATATAGGATGATATGTCCTCCATCTTAACACTCTCAACCTTTACAGGAACAGCTTCACCTGCAGAAACTCTGTTCATACTTTGCATTGATGATGGGTTTGAACCGGGGTCATTCTTTTTTCTGCTACAGGATAATAATAGTAATATTAACAATCCAGCAATAAACAGTATTTTTCTTTTCGATAATAACAGCATTTTTTAACTCCTGATTAAATTTCTATAGAACGAAATATCTTATTTATTTCTTTTAACGACAGCTCGCCAATTATACTTATAAAATATTTTCCTTTTTTCCCCCTTACTATATAGCTACTTCCTCTCCGTTCTTCAGTTCTTTTTCTGAATTTTCTACGGTCAGAACTCCTTATACGCCCATTCTTTTTATTGATTTCTCTCTGAAATAAGGACAACGTATTTAATCCATCAGTGTAAATTATATGATAAAATTTCTCTCCCTTCCACTCGGTAACAATTATTCTATCCAGAATAAATCCAGGCGGTATATAATTGACCTTTATCAACTCCTTACGGGTTTTTTCATTCAGCGATTCATAAGAACTGAAAATTTTGAAAGGACCTCTTCTGCGTTTTTTATCTCTTTTATATTTAATTTTAAAGATATTCTCATCAATTGTGGAATTAAAATTTATCTCTTCATAAGAAGACCTGTATATGACTTTATTTTCGGAATTGTATTTTTCAAATTTGAGTAAAAAACTATTATCCTTATCAAACCAGGCTTTAATCCAGGGGCGTTCAGGATGAACAGATTTAACAATAACCGGATAACACCATCTTCCAGCTATTTCAACTATCTCAGACGGTACAAATCTATAATTATTCTTTAATAAATTAAACCATTTTTTATGAATATAAAATTCGTTGGCAGGCTCTCTTCCTCTGGAACTCTCTCTCAAACGGAAAATTTTACTCCGATGGCTCTTAAAGAATATTTTTTTACCAATTCTAACAATAACCGCACCTTTCATTTTAGCAGGTATAAGTATCTCACTCCACATTCTATCAGGTGCCCTGAAAAATATCCTCTGCTTAATTGTAAAACAACTGTCGTTATGAAAAATCTCTCGCTTTATTACACCTGTATAATTTATCTTATTCTGATTAATAATAGATTTATACAGAATACTATCTACGTCAGCAACCTGAGAAAATGCCAGACAGGAATCTAATAAAGAAATAAATACTATAATTCTAAGATATTTAAAAAACATATTATAAGCCTACTATTTTTTATTAACAATTTACCTCTGGTTTTTAAAAAAATTAGCAGAAACAAGAGCTGTTGAATATGCACCCCGGGAAAACAATTTCTGTTCTGCAAATAAAGCATGCTCTTCAAGTAAAAACTCAATTTCATCCCCATTACCATTTGCCATAAGTTTTTCCTGTTTCCTGAAAAAATTAGAATAAATAACTGCCGAAATTAATATTATAATGCTGAAAATTCCAATGATGACAGGTTTCTTGAACGCTGAAACTGTTGAAATAAATTTTTCAACAATACCTGTTCTGTTCTGAACCTTTGCTCTTTTTAAATAAAAACCGCTCATAATCTCCTGATAGAAAGAAGGGGCTTTCTCAACAGGTTTAATCGTTGAAATCATTCCAAGTAATTCCTTTGTACTTTCAAGTTCTCTTTTACAGTTTTCACATTTCTCTATATGATTCAAAAACTCCTGTTTCTGCTTTTCTTCTAAAATACCGTCAAGATAACCAGAAATTAGAAATTTTACCTTTTTACATCTCATTTTTTTAACCGAAGTTTTGTTTTAAGATTTTTTTTAACTTTTTTCTTCCATAAAATAAACGAGACATTACTGAACCAACAGGGCACCCAAGAATTTCTGCAACCTCCTCCTGAGTAAAACCTTCAATATCATGTAAAATAATAGCTGACCTCTGTTTCTCAGGAATTCTATTTAAACTTCTTATTATTACCGAAGTCTCCTCTTTTCTGATGAAACTTTCCTCGGGATTCAAATCATTTTTTGTTTCTCCACCTGCCTTTATA
>QNDJ01000035.1 GCA_003644825.1 Candidatus Zhuqueibacterota bacterium
AGTGGTAATTATCTGATAGGAAAAGTTTTTGGTGCAGATAAATGAAAGCTCCATTTCTGAGAATAAATTTAACAGGAATTTTTGCTTCGATTGTATGGTTGTGTATTGTTCTAAAACTACTCCACATTCAGGTTATTAAAGGGAAATTTTATGAGAAAAAAGCTATAAATCAGCATTCAGGTGTAATCGAGGAACCCGCTCAAAGGGGAACAATTTTTGATAGAAATTATAAAAAACTCGCTCTTGACCTTGAGTTCTATGATTTTTTTGCAACACCCCGAAATGTAAAAAATCCCGAAAGAGTCGCTCAATTTTTTGCTCGGGTAATAAGAACACCAAAACGAGATTTTATCAGGAAATTGAAAAGTAAAAAGGGGTTTGTATATCTTATCAGAAATGTGGATGCTGTCAGGGCTAATAGATTACCTATGAAAAAACTCAAAGGTGTTAGCAGAAAAAAAGTTTACCATCGATACTATCCATACGGAAAATTTGCCGGTCAGATTATTGGATGTACTGATATAGATAATAAACCTTTAACAGGAATTGACCTGAAGTATAACAATGTTCTGAAAGGAACAAGTGGAAAATCATATGTAAAATATGATGGAAAAGGAAGAATAATTCCGGATTTAAGCAAAAAACATAAAAAACCTGTAAAAGGAAAAGATATTATTCTGACTATAGACCTGGAACTTCAGCAGATCTGTGAAGATGAGCTGGAAAAAGGAGTTAAAAGTTGTAATGCAAAAGGAGGCACCTCAATAATAATGAACCCTTTTACTGGAGAAATTCTTGCTATGGCAAGTTATCCTGGTTATGACCCCAATATGGCAAGGTACTATAATTCTGAAGTAAAAAAGATAAAATCGATAACCGATATTTTTGAACCAGGTTCAACTTTTAAATTTGTTACCATCTCTGCAGCTATCGAAGAAAATATAAAAAAACCTGATGATATAGTGTATTGCGAAAACGGAGTTATGAAGGTTTATGACCACATAATAAGAGATGTCAAAAAGCATAAATGGTTAAGCATACAACAGGTCTTTGAAAAATCAAGTAATATTGGAACATACAAAATTGCCACAAAGGTCGGAAAAGAAAGATTGTATAAATATGCGAGAAATTATGGTTTCGGAAAGGAAACAGGTATTGATTTGATAGGTGAAGTTCCTGGTATATTAAAATTCCCCAAGGACTGGTCTGGAATTTCCCTTGCAGAGGTTTCCATAGGTTACGAAGTTGCAGTAACTCCCATACAGATGATTAATGCTTATTCTGCGATTGCAAACGGAGGTAATCTTATGAAACCTTACATTGTAAAAGCCGTTGTTGACAGAGGTAAAATCGTGTGGTCTGCTAAACCTGAAGTTATAAGAAAGGTCATTTCAAAAAGAACCGCTAATATACTCACAGCTTTCATGGAAGGAGTCGTCAAAAGAGGAACCGGTAAAAAGGCAAAGGTTAAAAATTTAAGAATTGCCGGTAAAACAGGAACTGCTCAAAAAGTCTCTATTGACGGTAAGGGGTACTCTAGAAAGAACTTTATAAGTTCTTTTGTTGGATTTTTTCCTTCAGAAAAACCAGAATATATAATTCTTATTAAAATAGATTCTCCAAAAGGAAAGTATTATGGTGGTGAAGTAGCTGCTCCATTATTTAAAAATATCGTGCAAAAAATTTTACTTCTTCCACGAAAAAACGTTTCAACAAAAAAGTATGTAATTAAAACTGATAAAAATAGTCAGGAAACCATCCGTGTGCCAGATTTCAGGAACATAGAACTCAACGATGCTTTGTCATTAATTAATTCACTGAATATAAAATATGTTATAAAGGGTAAAGGAGAACTTGTTGTTTCCCAGAAACCTTCACCCGGTAAAAATATAAAGAAATCTGATTTTGTTACTATTTTTGTAGATACATTAAAAACTCAGAATAGACTTGTTGTTATGCCCAATGTGATTGGACTTTCAGCAAGACGGGCAATAAACGAACTCGCTTATTATGGAATAGATTTCAAAATAGCCGGAAATGGTGTTGTAAAAAAGCAGGTACCCGTTCCAGGCAAGAAAGTCTTGAGAGGTAGGGTGTCCTATTTAGATTGCAGTCCAGTATCAAAATGAAAGCCCTTGGGAAGGAGCCACAGGGCTACCATTTTTAAATGGTAGCCCTGCATTCAACAGGTTGATATTATGAAAAACCTAAAAGAATTAATCTCAAAAATAAATCCTTTAAAAATAAGAGGAAATATTAATCTGCCGGTAAAATCCCTGCATTTTGATTCAAGAAAAATTAAAAGCGGAGACCTTTTTATAGCAGTAAAGGGAGTTAATACCGACGGACATAATTATATTAATAAAGCTATTGAAAGAGGAGCAGTAGCTGTTGTTTATGAAAAAGGTGAACCCACCGGTAATGCAACTTTTATAAGGGTAAAAAATACAAGACAGGCGCTGAGTATAATTTCGGATAACTTTTTTGGTTCACCATCAAAAAAGATGAAATATATTGGAATTACAGGAACAAACGGTAAAACAACCACTTCCTTTCTGGTAAAAAGTATTTTTGATTCAGCAGGAATAAAATCCGGAATGCTTGGAACGATTTATTATAATAATGGAGAAAAACTTTTACCGGCTCAGTTAACAACACCTGAACCTGTATTTATGCACAAATGTTTTCAAGATATGTATTTAAACGGTTGTTCCCATTGCATTCTGGAGGTTTCAAGTCATTCCCTTTCTCAGGATAGAGTCTACAGTATAGAATTTTCAACAGCTGTAATTACGTCCATTTCAAGAGACCATCTTGACTACCACCACACTTTGAAAGATTATATTAATACTAAAGCTCATCTTTTTGATTTACTCAAACCGGGAGGTTCTACTGCAATTATTAATGCAGACCTTGATTCAACATCACTATTCTATTCAAAAGTTTCATCCAGTAACATTTTAAAATATTCATTAAATAAAGACAAAGGAGATATTTATCCTGTAACTTTTACCTATGATGATAATGGAACTTCAGCTACAATTGGTACTCCGGAAGGGAAAATTAAATTAGAATCTAAATTGGCTGGTAATTTTCAATTATATAATCTGATGGCGGCTACAGGTGTTGCTATAGCCAATGGTGTTAGTCTGGAGAAAATTGTGGAAGGAGTTAAATCATTGAAATCAGTCCCGGGAAGATTAGAACGAGTAGATTTAGGACAGAATTTCACGGTTTTCATAGACTATGCTCACACTCCTGATGCTATGGAAAAAGTACTATCTTTCACAAAAAAGGTTGTTAAAGGTAGAATTATCGCTCTTTTTGGTTGTGGTGGGAATAGAGATAAAGGTAAACGGCCAGAAATGGGCAGGATTGCTGAAGAATACTCTGATTTTGCTATAGTAACTTCCGATAATCCGAGAAAAGAAAATCCTTTTGTTATAATTGACCAGATCTTAACAGGCATCAAAAACAAGAATAAAGTAGAAATTCAGGTCGACAGAAAAACAGCCATAAAAACTGCAATCAACCTGGCAGAAAAGAATGATATTGTTCTCATTCTTGGAAAAGGACACGAAAATTATCAGGTAATTGGTGATAAAAAAATCGAATTTGATGACAGAGTAGTTGCTTCAGAATTTATAAGAAAAAGACTAAATAAAAATGATTTTGCTTGAAGACATCTTGAAAATAAAAAACATTGAGACTGATTTTAATTGTAAAAATTACAGAAGTTTAAAATTCTCCGGTGTATCTATAGATTCCAGAACTACAGGTAAGGATGATTTGTTTATAGCTATAAAAGGTGAAAGATTTGATGGCCATAATTTCTTAGACGACGTCGTAAAAAAAGGGATTAAAGCTTCTATAGTTACAACTGAAAGGTATACAGATATATCTTTTCTTAGAAATAAGATACTTTTTTTTAAAGTAAAAGATACATTGAAAGCCTTACAGGAGTTAGGTAAAATTCAGAGAAGGAAGTTTGCAAGAAAAGTATTTGCTATTACTGGAACAAATGGTAAAACCACCACAAAAGAGATGCTTTACTCAATTCTGAACCGATGTAAAAAGGTATTAAAAAGCCCGGGAAACTACAACAATCAGTATGGTGTACCCCTTACACTTTTGAAACTGAATGATAAGTGTGATGCAGTGATAGTAGAAATGGGTGCCAGTAGAAAAGGCGAAATAGAAGAATTATGTAAAATTGCTGAACCTGATATCGGAATTATTACCTGTATTGGAAGAGGACATTTAGAGTTTTTTAAATCTGTTGAGAATGTAGCAGAAACTAAAGCTGAAATGCTGGAATATCTCGGTGAAACTGGAACTGCCATTGTAAATATTGATGATAAATATTTAAAACCACATCTTTCAAAAGCTAAAAATATTATAACGTTTGGTCTGAATAAAAATGCCGATGTAAAAGGGAAAATTATCTCTGAATACAATAACTTTACATCTTTATTCAAAATTAATGATGTGATAGAAGTAAAACTTCAGGCAGCAGGTGAAAAAAATATTTTAAATGCTCTGGCTGCAGCGGCTGCAGGCTTTAAAATGGGTATTTCTTATAATGATATAAAAGAAGGGCTGGAAAGCTATCAACCATTTTCTGGAAGACTTCAAATAAAAAAGTTTAATGGCTACACATTAATTGATGATACCTATAACTCCAATCCTGAATCCTTATCTGAAGCAATATCCATAATGAGCAATAAAAGGATTTCGGGAAGAAAATTTGCCGTGCTCGGGGATATGCTGGAGCTCGGTAAATACAGTGAACAGGAACATAAAAAAATTGGGAAATTGATTTGTGAAAAGGGAATAGATTACGTTTTTACTTATGGAAATTTTGCAGAATTAATAACTGAAGAGTGTAAAAAATGTGGTATAACAAATAGTCAACATTTTACTGATAAGTTTGAAATAATAAATTCGCTGAAAAAGCTTTTAAAGGAAGGTGACCTTATTCTTGTTAAGGGTTCACGGGGAATGAAAATGGAAGATATAGTGAATGGATTAAAAAAACTGATATGAAAGTAAAAAACAAAAAAGTTGCTGTAATAGGGGCTGGCAGAAGTGGTCTTTCTGTTGCGAAGTTATTGTTGAAAAGAGGTGCAAAAGTTTTTCTTTCAGAAAAGGAAAGTTCCATCAGGAATATGAAAGAATTGCTTGAACTAAAAAAGTATGGTGTTGAGTATGAACTTGGCGGTCATACAGACAGAGTATTCAATTTTACTGATTTTTTCGTTATCAGTCCTGGAGTAGCCCCCTCCATACCTATTATACAGAAGGCACGGGCTAAAAAAGTGAAAATTTATTCCGAGCTGGAAGTTGCAAGCTGGTTCTGCAGGGCTCCTATTATAGCAGTTACAGGAAGCAATGGAAAAACAACTACAACAGCTATCATTGATAAAATTTTTAGCTATAGTAAGATGAAATCTTTTACTGCGGGTAACATAGGATACCCTTTTTCAGATATTGTGGATGAAACAAAAGAAGATATGTATGTGATTCTTGAGGTATCGAGTTTCCAGCTTGAAGGAATATCCCGATTCAGACCTTACATTTCTATTATCCTTAACATTTCTCCAGACCATCTCGACAGATATTCCTCATACAATGATTATATAGATGCCAAATTTAGAATACTGGAGAATTTAAATACTGATGATTACTTAATTTTTAATAATGAGGATAAAATCATAACAGAAAGGATTCGAAAAAAAGAAGCAATAAAAATTCCTTTCAGTCTCGAAAAAAAATTTAGAACAGGTGCTTTCAAAGACAGAAACTATTTTAAATTTTACAGAGATGGACTTGAACTAACTGCTATAAACAGTAAAGAAGTTTCTCTTAAAGGAATTCATAATGAACAAAATATTCTGGCTTCTATTGCGACTGCAAAAATATGTGATATCGAAAATGAATATATAAATACAGCCTTAAAAGAATTTAAGGGCATCGAACACAGAATGGAGTATGTAGGCGAAATAAACGGAGTAAAGTTTATTAATGATTCCAAAGCCACTAATATCGATTCTGTTTATTACGCACTGAAAAGTATAAATCCGCCAATAATTCTTATTGCCGGTGGTAAAGACAAAAAAAGCGACCTCACAAAAATTAATGAACTACTGAAAGACAAGGTTAAACTTCTTGTTTTACTGGGTGAAGCAGCAGAAAGAATGGAAAAAGAATGGAAAAATTTGACAGAATGCATCATAGTAGACAGTTTTGAAGAAGGAGTAAAAAAAGCCTGGGAAAATTCAGGTGAAGGCGATACAATTATTCTTTCGCCTGCATGCTCCAGTTTTGATATGTTTAATAACTTTGAAGAAAGAGGTAATAGATTTAAAGAGCTTTTTAACAGTATAAAAAGAGAAATATGAGGAAAGAAGGCTCAATAGATTATCAGTTATTAATTTGTATTTTCGTTCTTATTTCTATTGGAACAGTGATGATATATAGTGCCAGTTCAGTAATGGCGCAGGAAAACTACGGGGACAGCACATATTTCCTGAAAAAACAACTATTCCGTGTAGGTCTGGGCATTGTGGTTCTACTAATTATGTCTAAAATTGATTACAGGGCATTCAGAAGTATTGCAATTGCAGGGATTTTACTTTCTATTTTTCTACTTGCTTATATTATTATTGCGAATGACATACCGGTTATTAAAGGTTCTCAGAGGTGGTTCAGAATCAGCAGAATACCATTTCAACTTCAACCTTCGGAGCTGGCAAAGTTTGCTCTTATATATTATTTTGCTGATGCACTGGACAGAAAGCGCGCTAAAAGAAACAGTTTTGTTGATTATTTACTACCATTATTAATCATCTGGACAGTTATATCTTTTCTGATTTTAAAGGAACCTGATTTCGGAACTACCATAGTTATATCCATAATAGTGCTCATTATGTTTTTTGCCGGGAAGGTTAAGATATCTCATCTGGCATTTATTGTTATGTGTGCTGTCCTCTTAAGTTTTATAATAGTTTCCAATAAAACTTATGTTCAGCAGAGAATCATAAATTACTTACAACCAGATTACAATATCTATCAGGGTAATTATCAATTAACTCAATCAAAATTGAGCCTTGGTAGTGGTGGAATACTGGGAGAAGGGCTTGGAAAGAGTAACGAAAAGCTTATGTATTTACCGGAACCATTTACTGACTTTATTTTTTCCATTCTAGGTGAGGAACTCGGATTTGTCGGGATATTTATGGTTTTTTCATTATTCCTGTTCCTTTTATGGAAGGGTATATCGATTGCCAAGGGGGCTCCAGATTTTTTCGGTTATCTGCTGGCTGTTGGAATAACCTTTTCTATAATAGTGGTTGCTTTCATTAATGCAGGGGTTGTATGTGGTTTATTACCCACTACAGGAATTCCAATGCCATTTATCAGTTATGGTGGAACAAATTTATTATTCAATATGATAGGAATCGGTATGCTTCTTAATATCTCTTCAAAAAGGATTAAAGGATGGAAAAGTATTCAATACAGCAGAAATAGATTTGAAAATTCCAGAGTTGAAAAAAAGGAAATTGGAAGTAGTTAGAAAAATTTCATATTTAATGTTAGAAGGAAGAAATCTTTGAAGTTTGGTAAAATAAAACGAGTTCATTTTGTAGGAATTGGCGGAATCGGGATGAGTGGAATAGCAGAAGTTCTTATTAATCTTGGATTTACTGTTACTGGCTCCGATTTACAGTTAACTGATATAACCAACAGACTTGAAAAACTTGGGGCATCGATAAAAAAAGGACACAACTCCGAAAACGTTATTGGCTCAGAAGTTGTAGTTTATTCTTCGGCGGTAAAACCCGATAATGTTGAACTTATAACAGCAAAAAAATTGAATATTCCCACTATAAGAAGGGCTGAAATGCTGGGTGAATTAATGAGAATGAAATATGGGATAGCGGTTGCTGGAACTCACGGTAAAACAACTACAACATCCCTGATAGGTTTACTTCTAACAGAAGGTGGCTATGACCCAACAATTATTGTTGGTGGAAAATTAAAAAGTTTTAAATCCGGTGGAAAACTTGGATATGGAGATTACCTTGTTGCAGAGGCCGATGAGTTTGACAGGTCTTTCCTGAATCTCACTCCTACAATTGCTGTAATAACCACAATCGAATCCGAACACCTGGATTGCTATAAAAATCTTGAGGAAATTAAAGACGCCTTTGTTGAATTTTCTAACAAAGTTCCATTCTATGGTTCAGTTATAGCCTGTCTTGATGAACGTTCAGTTCAGGATATTCTACCAAGGATTGAAAAACGACTGATTACTTTTGGTCTAACAACTCAGGCTGACTATAGAGCAAATAGCTTCAAATTCGATAACTTTACCACAAAATTTAAGGTATTCAAAAAAGGTAAATTTATTGGAAATGCAACTTTGAAAGTACCAGGTGAGCACAACATAAAAAACGCTCTTGCCGCAATAGCCGTAAGTGAAGAAATGGAAATACCATTTGTTAAAATAAAAAATGTTTTAAAGAAATTCACTGGCGTATATAGAAGGTTTGAACTAAAAGGAATAGTAAATGATATTATGGTAATTGATGATTATGCTCATCACCCTACTGAAATTAAAGCAAGTTTAAAAGGAGCAAAATATGGGTGGAAAAGAAAAATAATAACTGTATTTCAGCCACATCTTTATACAAGAACAAGAGATTTCTGTGAAGAATTCGGAAGAGCTTTTTTCCATTCTGATGTTCTTGTGGTTACCGATATTTACCCTGCAAGAGAAGCTCCTATAGAAAATGTTACAGGTGAATTAATAGCAGACTGGGCTAAAAAATTCGGGCATAAAAATGTTATTTATGTCAGGGATAAAAATGAAATACCTGAATTTCTTCTTTCCATAGTAAAACCCGGTGATATGATTATTACAATGGGTGCAGGAGATATATGGAAAACTGGAGAAAAATTTATTGAACTACTTAAAATAAAATTTGTAGATGAAAAGTAAAAAAATTAAAAATAAAAGAAAAAAAAGATTTATAAAACGAATTTTCTTTATTTTTAAACTGATTATATTCTTATCTATAATCTCTGGAACAGGGTATTTAGCAAGAAGATGGGGTGTAAAATCCGACATATTCACAGTAAAAAATTTTGAATTCGAGGGAAACATAATAGTTACAAATGAACAATTGAATTCCATTGTAAAAACTGAACTATCAAAAAATATCTTTAAAATCGATTCAAAAAGATTGATAGAGTCCATTAAGAAGATTCCATTTGTCGAAACAGTCTCTGTTTCAAAAAAGCTCCCATCGGTGGTTAAAATAAAATTAGAAGAAATAAAACCCCTGGCTTACTTAATTGATAAAAAAATTTATACTATTGATTTAAAAGGAAGAATTCTTCCAAAGCTAAAGCCAACAAGGGTTTACGATTTAATTTTGATTTCAGGAATTAAAAAATCAGAAATTACCGAACGTAGAAAACAATACATCTTAGAATTTATTTCACTGCTTAAAAGAGAAGATATTTCTCTTTACAATGAGATTTCAGAGGTAAATTTCTCAGGAGATAGAATTGTAATGTTTCTATA
>QNDJ01000036.1 GCA_003644825.1 Candidatus Zhuqueibacterota bacterium
ATCTGTTTTTTCATTTACTTAACCCTCCATTTATTTCAAATATAAAACATATATTGTCATTGTCAAGGGGTAATAAAATAAAAATTTTATTCAAAAATTTTTACTTGTTTTTTTTACATAAACTTTTAACTTGAAACTATCCAATTAATGAAGGTTTTTATTGTTAAATTATGGAGGATTAAATGAAGTTAAAAAAGTTTTACTGGTGTTTTTATTTTGTTCTGTTGTTTTTAATAACGGGTAAATCCTATTCTCAAAACTATGGTGTAACCGGTGTTAAGGATATAAAGAATATATTGCCAGAACGAAACAGGGCTATGGTAATGAACCAGTGGCTTGAGTGGAGACTGGATAATATTATACCTGAGTTAATGAGACGGGAAGGAATTGATATGTGGCTTGTTATATGTAGAGAATATAATGAAGACCCTGTATATTTAACCCTTGTTCCTGAACCGAATATGTCCGCAAGGAGAACATCCATTCTGATTTTTCACGATAGGGGAAAAGAAAAAGGTGTGGAAAGATTAACAGGCAGTTTTTATGATATGGGAAAATGGTATAAATCAATATACAAAGATAAAAAGAAAGACCAGATTGAGAACCTTGCAGAATTTATTAAAGAACGAAACCCGAAAAAAATTGGAATTGATGTTTCAGAAAATTGGGCATTTGGAGATGGTTTATCAGCTTCTTTTAAAGAAAGGCTTGAAAAAGCCCTTGGTTCTGAATTTTCATCACGTCTGGTTTCGGCAGAAAACCTCTGTATCGGATGGCTTGAAACAAGAAGCCCCCAGGAATTGAGCGTTTACAGACATATCTGTGGAATTGCCCATGATATTATAGCAGAATTTTTCTCCAATAAGGTAATAGTTCCTGATATTACAACCACTGAAGATGTGGTCTGGTGGATCAGACAAAAGTATACAGACCTTGGTCTTAGAACCTGGTTTCAGCCTTCGGTTTCTATTCAAAGAAGTAAAGAAGAAGCAAAAAAATATAAAGATAAAAATACGGTAATCAGAAGGGGAGACCTTCTTCATTGTGATATTGGTATAGTATATCTTGGGCTTCACACAGATACACAACAGATGGCTTATGTTTGTAAAATCGGTGAAACTGATGCCCCGGAAGGTTTAAAAAAAGCTCTGAAAAAAGGAAACAGGTTGCAGGATATATTAATGAGTCAGTTTAAAGCTGGAAGAACAGGCAATGAGATTTTGCGTCTTGCTTTAAAGATGGCTAAAGAAGAAGGTTTGAAACCGAGTATTTATACACATCCTCTTGGTTTACACGGGCATGCTGCTGGTCCTGTAATCGGGTTATGGGACAGACAGGAAGGTGTGCCAGTTAGAGGTGATTACCCCCTTTATCTTAATACATGTTATTCAATAGAATTAAATATTAAGGATAAAATTCCTGAGTGGGGAAATCAGGAAGTCAGAATTGCCCTTGAAGAAGATGCTGCTTTTACTGAAGATGGTTGCAAGTTCATAGATGGAAGAATGATAAATTTTTATTTAATAAAGTAAGATTATAATAAATCTTGGGAGGGTTGAAAATGAAGAGGTATTTAAAATCAATTATTGTAATTGTAATTATAGGATTGTGGTCTTCTTTATGCTTTGCTCAAAAGGATAAAGTAATTTATAAAGAGAAAAGGGGCAGAAAATATCTCACTTTTGATTTTTCTCAAATTAAGCGCCCTTCTTCTCTGGATGAATTTACAAAGTATTTTCATAATCCACCGATAAGGCAGGACACAACAGGGACCTGCTGGTGTTTTTCCACAACTTCTTTTCTTGAATCTGAACTGAAAAGATTAGGAAGGGGTGAATATAAACTTTCTGAAATGTATACAGTATACTGGGAATACGTCGAAAAAGCGAGAAGGTTTATCAGAGAAAGAGGAAATTCATATTTTTCTCAGGGTTCGGAACATAACGCAGTTATAGAAAGAATGAAAAAGTATGGTGCAGTTCGTGAACAGGATTATACCGGTCTATTACCCGGAAGAACAGGACATAATCATAGTAGACTCGCAAGAGAAATTAAGTCCTATCTCAATTATATTAAGAAAAACAACTACTGGGATGAGGATAAAGCGATATCCTATGTAAAGAGTATTCTTAATAAATATCTTGGCAAACCACCGGAGAAAATTAATGTTGATGGAAAAGAGATGACTCCAGAAGAATTTTTGAAAGATGTCCTGCATCTTCCTCTGGATGACTATGTGAGTTTTATATCAACAAAATCAATTCCTTTTTATACAAAAGGTGAATATAAAGTTCCTGATAACTGGTGGCACAGTAAAGATTATTACAATGTTCCTTTAGATGAGTTTTATAATGCTATTTTAAAAGCAATAAAAAGTGGGTATACGGTTAATATTGGTGGTGATATATCAGAGCCGGGGAAAAATGGAGATGAAGATATTGCTATAATACCGGACTTTGATGTTCCTCAAAAATATATTAATCAGGATTCAAGAGAATTCAGATTCTATAATAAAACATCTACAGATGACCATGCAATACATATAGTTGGTTATACAAGATATGACAATCATGACTGGTTTTTAATTAAAGATTCTGGAAGAAGCGCTTATGCTGGAAAATTTAAGGGATATTATTTTTATAGAGATGATTTTGTGAAATTAAAAATGTTGACATTTATGGTTCACAGGGATGCTGTAAAGGATTTATTGAAAAAGTTTAATGAATAATATAGTAGTGATAAATAATCATAATATTTTCATACTGTTGGATTATACGGATTAGCTATTGGGCAAAAAATTTTCCTAATTATTTGATATGTATATAAAAGTTGCATTTCCCTTACCTGTCAGGAAGCTTTTTTTTTACAGAGTTCCTGATAGATTCAGGAACTCTGTAAAAGTTGGGTCTATGGTTTTAGCTCCTTTTCATAATAGAGTTATCACTGGATATGTGGTTGAAGTTTGTAAAAGACCTGAAATTGATATCATTAAAGATATTAATGATGTCTGCTTTGATGATGTGATGTTTTCAGAGGAGATGTTAAAGCTTTGCTACTGGATTTCTGAATATTATTTTGTACCTCTTGGTGAAGTAATTCAAACTGTTCTTCCAAAAGGATTGAATAGGTTTAGTTATTTGAAGGTGAGGTTGAAAAAAGAAAACCTGCAGGAGGTGATAAAAGGTATTGGTAGTTTTTCTTCCATTGAAGAAAAAATTGTATCTCTGTTGCAGAAGAGGAAAAGTATATCTTTGAAAAATTTGCAGAATAGATTCAAATCTAAATACTTTTTTATGTCCATTAATAATTTACAGAAAATGGGGTTTATTGAAATAGAAAATGCAATTTCAAAACCAAAAGTATCGGCATTATTTGAGGATTTTGTCAAGCTGGAAAACAAAAAGCCTGTTGATTTTGATTTAATATTTGGTAAAAGAAGAGCACCGGTTCAAAAAAAAGTTCTTAAGTATTTGTTAAATTCTGGCAAAGAGTTAATAAGTAAGAGTGCAATTATAGAAAGGTTCGGGAATGTTGAAAATTCTCTTAAGGGATTGGTTGAAAAGGGTGTTATTAAGATAGTTAAGAAGGAAAAAATAAGGCAATATGAATTTGATTATTATGATGATTTTCAGAAACCGTCGAAGTTAAATACCTACCAGGAAAAAGCATTTGAACTTTTGAGCAGGGCTATTAACAGGAATGTTTTTAAAGTATTTTTAATTTATGGTGTAACAGGAAGCGGTAAAACACAGGTTTATATTGAAGCGATAAATAAAGTTTTAATTAATGGAAGCAGTGTAATTTATCTGGTTCCAGAAATAGCTTTAACACCGCAGACCACCTATCGTTTAAAGGAGTATTTCGGTGAAAATGTGGAATTGATTCATAGTGGTATGTCCCAGGGAGAAAGGTTTGATGCCTGGAGAAGAATAAAAAATGGTGAGAAAAAACTTGTTGTTGGTCCCAGGTCTGCTGTGTTTGCTCCATTGAAAAATATTGCCCTTATTATTGTGGATGAAGAACACGATGAATCCTATAAACAGCAGGAATCACCAAGATATAATGCAAGAGATGTTGCAATTATGAGGGGAAAGTTGAACAATGCAGTCGTTGTATTAGGTTCTGCTACACCCAGTATAGAATCGTTTTATAATGCTCGGAACGGTAAATATGAATTGATAACCCTTCCTGAAAGAATAGATAATATTCAGCTACCAGAAGTGAAAATTATTGATATGAAGAAAGAGTGGAAAAAGAAAAAAAATGTTGTTTTTTCTGATTATTTAATAAAAAGAATGAAGGAACAACTGGATGCAGGTGAACAGGTTCTTTTGTTGCAGAATCGTAGAGGGTTTTCAACATTTTTACATTGTAAGGATTGTGGCTACATTGAGGAATGTAAAAATTGTAGTGTAACTTTAACATACCATAAAAGGGATAATATATTATTGTGTCACTATTGCGGATATAGAAAAAATCCACCGACTCAGTGCCCTGAATGTAAGGGTAATAATATGGTTTTTTCTGGAACAGGAACTCAGAGAGTTCAGACAGAAATTAAAAAGATTTTCCCTGAAATTGAACTGAAAAGATTAGACCTTGATATAGCTTATTTAAAAGGAGCATCCGAAAAAATTACAGGTGGGTTTTTGAGAAAAGAGTATCAGGTTCTTGTTGGCACAAAAATGATATCCAAAGGGTTTGATTTTTCTGGTGTAAATTTTGGAGGTGTAGTGAATGCTGATATTGGTCTTTTAATCCCGGATTTTCGTGCTTCCGAGAGAACTTTCCAGCTTTTAACACAATTTGCAGGAAGAACAGGTAGAAGAGATATAAGAGGCGAGGTTGTAATTCAAACGTATGAACCGAACCATTTTTGCCTGCAATCTGTAAAAAAACATAATTTTGAAGAGTTCTATAATTTTGAACTGGATAACAGAAAAGAGTTAGATTATCCTCCTTTTGGTAGACTTATTCTTTTGAGGTTTTCCTGTAAAAGTGAGATAAAAGTAATGGATGTTTCTGAAAAAATAGGAGAATTTATAAGGAAAAAGTATGGAGAAAAGATTGTTCTTGGTCCTGTTCCTGCACCTATTCAAAAAATAAGTAAACTCTACAGGTGGAACATAATAATAAAGGTTAATAAAAGAGAAGATGAAACCGGTTCGATAATAAGAAAAATAACAGAAGATGTCAGAAACTTTTATGAAGGAAAATTCAGAAAAAATGGTGTAAGTATGGCTATAGATGTAGACCCATATAATTTGTTATAAAATTTGTATTTTTTGCAATGGAAAAAACATCAAAAACAATGAGGCTTGATAAGTGGCTTAAAATTTCAAGGCTTGCTAAAACAAGAACAATAGCAGAGAAAATGTGTGAAGGAAGAAAAGTGAAGGTTAATAATATTACTGCAAAACCTTCTAAAATGGTAAAAATAGGTGATATTCTTACAATAAATAAGATGGGTAAATACAGAAAATATGAGATTACAGGAATATCAACAAAGAGTGTTTCTTCAAAGATTGCACGGGAACTTTACAGAGAATGTACACCTGAGCCAGTAGACCCGGAAATGGAAAAACTTATAAATCTATTTAATAAGGAAGGTAGAGTAAAAAGAAAATTTAAAGGAAGACCTACTAAAAAGGAAAGAAGAAGATTGTTGAAAATTAAGGGAATTATTGATTATTATAAAGGAAATTTAATATAGGATAATTACAATATGGAGGTTTCAATTTTAATTTTATTAAGTTTACTGATAATACTGGTAGTAGTATTAATTTTAAGGACTAAAAAACTGGAAATAGAAGATAAGGTAAAAAATATTGTTACTGAGAGCCTTGTTAATTTTCAGACAAATATTCAACAAACGATGACCATTACAAAACAGGAAGTAGAGAAATCAAAGGATATACTTTCTCAGGGAACAGTAAAGACATTTGAAACGCTGAAGGAAATGGAATCAACAATACAACAGTTAATTCAACAACAAAAGGAGGCGCAGGAAATAGGTCAATCCCTGAAATATCTATTACAGACCCCCAAATTAAGGGGTAGTTATGGCGAAACTGTTCTTGAAGAAATGCTTGATAGAGTTCTTCCAAAGGGTATATGGGAACGACAGTATAGTATTGATGGAAGGGAACTTGTTGATGCCGTGGTAAAATATAGAAATGTTATTATACCCATAGATTCAAAATTTCCAAGAGAAGATTATGAACGATATCTCAGCAGCGAAAGTGAGGAGGATAAAAAACTCCAGTGGAAAAAATATGAGGAAGCACTGAAAAGACAGATTAATTCTATAAAATCAAAGTATATTAAACCTGAAAAAGGAACCTCTGAATTTGCTTTGATGTTTATTCCATCAGAAGGAATTTATTACGAAACAATAGCAGAAAAAAACTATCTTGGTGAGCCCTGCGCAATTTATGAATATGCCCAGGAGAGACACGTAATACCTGTGAGCCCTAACACTTTTTACGCTTTTCTTCAGATTATTATTTTTGGAATAAGAAACCTTGAGATTATACAGAGTGCAAAAAAACTACAGGAAGGACTTTCTGTAATTGAAAAAAATTTTAATAATTTCTATAAAAAGTTTGAAGAAATAGGAAGAAATCTGGAAAAAGCTTCTGACTCTTACAGAGTTGGTGAAGGTCATATTAAAAGATTTAAAGATAAGCTTGATGCAACATTGAGATTAGAACTACCCGAAGAAGAGAAAAAACTGCTTAATGGTGAAGAGAAAAAGAAATTAGAATTTTAGCGGATTAAAAGGTTATAAATTATGAAACTGTTAAGTTATTTTTCAGGAAAAGAACTCAGAAGTGGAATACTAATTAATAATCAGGTTTTTGACATTTCACAAACAGCATCAAAATTCGATATAGAACTTCCATCTGATTTGAAAAAAATTCTTGAACTGGAAAAAGGTATAGAACTTGTTAGAAAAATTTTCAATAAAATTATCAGGGAAAAAATAACAGGGATACCTTTATCAGAAATTAAGCTTGGTCCTCCTGTTCTGAAGCCAGGGAAGATTTTAGCACTTGCAGGTAATTATCAATCTCATTTAAAAGAGGGTGGAAAAGAAATTATAGATGCAGGTAATTCGACTCCAAGGGTATTTATTAAACCTGTTACCTGTATTAATCATCACGAAGGTGCTATCCGTATTCCGAAGAGGTCTAATAAAATAGACTATGAGATTGAATTGGGAGTTGTTATAGGAAAACGCTGCCGTTATGTGAAGGAAAGAGAAGCTCTCAAATTTGTAGCAGGGTATCTTGTATTTAATGATATATCTGCAAGGAAATTAATAATACAGGAGAATCGTTTACCCAGAGAAGGAGATAAATGGTTTGATTGGCTGAATGGTAAATGGTTCGATACTTTCGCCCCAATAGGTCCTTATCTGGTAACGGTGGATGAAATTGATGACCCCCAGAATTTAAATATGAAGCTATGGGTTAATGGTGAGCTTCGTCAGGATGGAAATACAGGGCAGATGATTTTTACGGTGGCACAAATCATACAGTGGATAACGGAATTTATGACCCTGGAACCGGGAGATATAATTGCTACTGGAACAACTGCAGGAGTTGGTATGACAACCAGTACATTCCTGAAACCCGGGGATGTTATTGAAGCTGAAATTGAGAAAATTGGAAGATTGAAAAATATTGTTGCTGAAGAATGATAAATGAAAATAAATATAGTATCAGAGAAAAGTTAAAATTTTTTGACTGCAATTGTTCAATTGGAAGGGTTGTATATCCCTATCTAATGGACGTTTTCAGTGTAGAGGACCTTATAGGGGAAATGGACACTGCCGGGATTGAAGAGGCTCTTGTTTATCATACAGTTGCAAAAGATTGTCATCCATTTTCAGGAAACCAGTTGTTAATTGATGAGATAGAAAATTTTAATAGGCTTTATCCAGCCTGGGTAGTTATTCCCCATTATACGGGAGAAATGCCAGAACCAAAAATACTTCTAAAAGAGATGAAAAAAAACAATGTTAAGGCTGTATGGATGTATCCATCAGAAAAATATCATAGTTTTTCAATATCAGAATGGTGTTCTGGTGAACTACTTTTTGCTCTTGAAAATGCCAGAATCCCGCTATTGTTAAACCTTGACAGTGTTACCTGGGAAAACATCTACAAAATTGTAAATAATCATAGAAATCTTCCTGTTATTATTACTAACTGTGGTTACAGGAATAATAGATATTTTTACCCATTAGTTGAAAAATATAAAAACCTGTTTATTGAAATTTCGTGGTTTATGGGTGCAGGTGCTGTTAAGGATTTTGTTGACAATTTTGGTTCGTCTCAACTTCTATTTGGGACACAGATGCCGGGTTATACAGGAACTTCCGCAGTATCTTTGCTTACGTATGCGGATATTTCTGAAAGCGATAAAAAGGCAATTGCAGGGAAAAACTTAAAATCCCTCTTAAAAGAGGTTTGTTATGAATAGATATTTTGACCGGGTACATAAGGGCATTCCCATTGATGATGTGGAGATTATTGATATGCATGCTCATCTGGGTCCCTATTACAATATGCACATTCCCGATTGTTCTGCAGAAAGTATGATTAAAAATATGGACCTGTGCGGAATTGATAAAGCTGTAATTTCGCCCAATATTGGTCTCAGTTCAGATTTTGTAAGTGGAAATAATTTAATGTTACAGACGATAAAATCATATCGGCAGAGGTTTTATGGTGCCTGTATTGTGAACGGCAATTATCCTGTTCTCTCTATGAGAGAACTTGACCGATGTTTTAAACTGGAAAAGGATGTTGTTATTATTAAACTTCATCCTGCGCTTACAAGGTGTAAAATGAACGATAAAAGAATGAAACCAGTATATAGATTTGCATCAGAGCATAAACTTTTTATTCTTGTTCATACCTGGCTGGATGAAGACCCCTATGGGAATCAGGATATCTTTGCAGAGGTAGCAAAAGAATATCCTGATATCAAATGGATTATGGGGCATTCTGGTGGTCCCTATGGGAGCTATAAAGCTGTTGAAATTGCAAAAAAACTACCAAATGTTTTTCTTGATATTGCCATATCTATGCGTCCTGCGAGGCAAATTGAATTTCTTGTAAAGGAGATTGGTTCTGAAAGAATATTCTTTGGAACTGATAATCCATTTCTGGACCCGAGACCTCAAATCGGAAGGGTCTGCCTTGCTGACATATCTCAAAAAGATAAAGAAAATATCTTCAGTAAAAATGCCAGAAAATATATTGAGTTCTGAACTTTTTACATTACTTTTTTCAATTCAACATAATTTATCGATTCAAGAATTTCGAAAATATCTTTTACAATCCAGACCGGAATTGGTTCATATTCAGCGGTGACCTCGTCTCTGATAGATAACAGGTTTCTTTTTCCATCAGCGAAGTTTACAACCTCACCCAGAATACCGAACCCCTGTAACAGGTTTCCTTTGTTTAAAAACCATCGGACAACTTTTCCATATTTTCCCAGAATTTGAGGATTTTTAATTTCTGGTTGTAAATTTAAGAAAAATATAAATCCCCTGAATTCTTTTTTCC
>QNDJ01000037.1 GCA_003644825.1 Candidatus Zhuqueibacterota bacterium
CTTAAATTTTATACTTGAAAAATCCAATCCATATTTGTATCTTAATTTGAAATATTAAAATTCCTTTGTTATTTTTTTCATATTTAACAGTATTGATGTTTTAAAACATTTATACTCGGGGGAAAAATTAGCTTTTAGTTCAAATAGGATATGAAAATACTCATCATTGAAGACGAAAAAAAGGTTTCTGATTTTATAAAAAAGGGGCTGGAGTATGAAGGATTTATAGTTGAAGCCTCTTACAGCGGGAAAGATGGAATAAACAGGTGCACTGATACTTCATTTGACCTCATTATTCTTGATCTGATGCTACCCGAAATCGACGGGATTTCGATTTTAAAAACAGTCAGAAATGCTGGAATAGATACTCCAGTTTTAATTCTTACAGCTAAAGGAAACATTCAGGACAGAATCAACGGGTTAAATACAGGAGCAGATGATTATCTTGTAAAACCATTTGCTTTTGAAGAGCTTCTCGCAAGGGTCAGGGCTTTGCTCAGAAGGTCAAAAAAGGATAAACAAACTCATTTAAAATTCGATGACCTGTCAATTGATTTAATCACAAGAAAAGTTACAAGAGGTGAAAAAAATATCGAACTCACGCCAAAAGAGTATTCGTTACTCGAATTCTTTGTTATGAATAAAAATCGAGTTATAAATAAAATTACAATCGCTGAACATGTGTGGAATTATAACTTTGACAGAGGAACAAATTTTGTCGAGGTTTATGTTAATCGATTGCGTAATAAACTGGATGCCGATTATGACAAAAAGTTCATTCAAACAATAAGAGGATATGGATACATATTCAGAACTGAAAAAAAATGAAAGAATATTTCAAATTTAAAATTATACTGTGGTATACAATTCTTGTATTTTCAATTGTTGTGATACTCGAATTGTTAATATACTATGGTCTCCGATTTGAAATGACTGAAGAAGTCAAAGAAGATGTTAATAAAAGAGTTGAATGGATAAAGACATATATATATAATGGATACAAACCAGAAGAAATTGAAAAAGATATCTCAAAAATTTTTGTGGAAGAAGGATTGAGCGAAATCCTTGAAAGAACCACAGCAAGCAATAAAAACTATCTGTTCTGTATTTTTGGCCCGTATAAAAAATTAAAGTTTATTTCCCCCAATTTCATAAATCTTGAAGACTATATAGATATTGAAAAGTATCCAGAAGGAACTGTTTTTTCAGTGAAATTAAAAAACGAAAAATTCATACTGAAAAAGTATACTGAAAATTACTCAATTCTATTTGGTTTCTGCCTTAAAGAAATTCATGAAATTCAATCTGAATTAATCTATATATTTTTGATTTCCATTCCTTTTAGTATAATATTATCAATTCTGTGCGGTATTTTTGTGACAAACAAGACATTGAATGTTATAAAGAAAATAAGAAGTACAGTAAATAAGATAACCATTAAAAGCCTTGGTGAGAGAATTCCAGAATCCAGAGAAAAAGATGAGATAGGAAAACTGGTGGATACTCTGAACGTAATGCTTGAAAGACTTGAAAAGTCAGTAAAAACTTTGCAGCAGTTCTCTGCGGATGCTGCTCACCAGTTGAAAACACCCCTCACCATTATGAGGAATGAGCTGGAAAACATTCTCAGGAAAGAAGAAGTAAATAGAGAAATAGCACTCTCCCTGGAAGAAATTTTAAAAGAAACATCTAAATTAACTGATATAATTAAAAATCTGCTTATGCTGTCAAATATGGAATCGGGGAAAATAAAGCTGTCTTTTGAAAATATTAATATGAACAGTCTTGTTGAAGATATTTTTCAGGACGCTAAAATCTTAGCAGAAAGTAAAAAAATAAAAATGTCTATAATTAACAATAAAAATGTAACCATTTCGGGTGATAAAGAATTATTGAAAATTTTGATGTGGAATTTAATAGATAATTCTCTAAAATATACACCTGAAAACGGCGAAATTTCAATTGTTCTTGATATCGAGAATAGTTATAACACTATTATAATTAATGATACCGGTATCGGGATTTCAAAAGAAGAATTATCAAAAGTTTTTGACAGATTCTATAGAGGAGAAAAATCAATTGACTACTATCCTGAAGGCAGCGGTCTCGGGCTCTCGATATGTGAATGGATTGTAAAATTGCATAATGGAAAAATAGAGGTTAAAAGTGTAGAAAATAAAGGAACGACCTTCAAAGTTTTTCTACCGTTAATATCCAACCTTACAAAAAATTAATATTCTGTTAAGCGTTTTGTAATCTTTATTATTTATATTTTATAATAATATATTTTTATAATTCATTATATTATACGAAAAAAGCCTGTGAAGTTCCTGAATTTTATTGAAAAGGTTCTGTGGTCAATTTTTCTATTATTGCTTATTCCCGATATCATATTTGCGCAGGAAATAAAAGCTTACTATACTGATTCACAGATAAAACTTGATGGATTGTTAAACGAATCTGTATGGAAAAACGCTGTTCCCATTACAGGGTTCATCCAGCGAGAACTAAATGAGGGAGAAAAAGCTACAGAAAAAACAGAAGTTAGAGTCATCTATAATAAGGAGAATCTTTACATTGGTATAATATGTTATGATAAAGAACCAGAAAAAATAATTCATAATGAGTTAAAACGGGATGGTAACATAAGATCGGATGATAATTTTGATCTTATACTGGATACCTTTCATGATTTCAGGAGTGGGTTTTATTTTGGGACAAATCCTAATGGTGCAAGAGTAGATGCCCTTGTTACAAGTGTTGAACGTATGAATAAAGACTGGAATGGTGTCTGGTATGCCGAATCAAAAATAACTGAATATGGATGGTCATCCGAAATAAAAATTCCGTTCAAGACTTTGAGATTTCCCGATAGGAAAGAACAAATATGGGGCATCAACTTCAGAAGAACGATAAAAAGGAAAAATGAGGAAGTATTATGGCGGGCGTGGAAAAGAAATGATGGTTTATTCCAGTTAACAAAAGAGGGTATTCTTACAGGACTGAAAGGAGTAAAAAGAGGAAGAAAAATAGAAATCAAGCCTTATTCATCATTTGGAATACAGAAAGAAATTGTAGTAAGTAATACACATCATAAAGGAATTGATATAAAATATCCACTTACATCAACATTGACTCTCGATTTGACAACCTATACGGACTTTGCTCAGATTGAGGCAGATAGAACGCGAATCAACCTTACAAGGTTTAGCCTTTATTACCCTGAAAAGAGAGATTTCTTTCTTGAAGGAGCAGGTACCTTCAGTTTTGGAAGGCGTGAAACAAGTGTTTTTTATTCCCGAAGAATAGGAATCACTCCAGATAGAAAACAGGTCCCTATCCTTGGTGGAATCAGGCTTTCTGGAAAAGCTGGACATTACAGAGTGGGTATTCTGAATATGCAGACCAAGAAAAAAGATACCACTCCAGCAACAAATTATTCAGTTATAAGAATAAAAAGAGATGTTCTTGAAAAATCATACGTAGGATTCATATTGACAAACCTTTATAATGCTGACAAACATAAAAATCAGGCTTTTGGTGTAGATTTCTCTTACAGGACCAATAAGTTCCTTAAAAACAATAACCTTGAGGTAGCCGGTTATCTGGCAGGAACAGTTACAGACGGTACAGGCAAAAAAAATATGGCAGGCAGGTTATTTATTGACTATCCAAATGACCTGTTTGATAATTACGCCGGGGTTTACTTTATTGAAGAAAATTTCAACCCCGAGATAGGGTTTGTCAGAAGAAAAGGCATAATAGCATATTATACTGCATGGAGATATATGCCCAGGCCAAAAATACCACTGGTTAGGAAAATCACAATAAAACCCATTGATATAGATTATTTAACTGATATGAACGGCAGATTACTCACAAGAGGTTTAGAGTTCAGACCTCTGGGTGTAAGTTTCAAATCCGGTGATAGTTTTGAATTCAATATAAAAAATTCCTATGAGTATCTTGATAAAGATTTCAATATTTTTGGTGATGTAGTTATACCATCAGGTACCTATGAATGGTGGAACAACGAAATTCAATTTGAAAGCAGTAGCAAAAGACCAATCTCGATTGACCTGAAAACCGAATGGGGAGATTTTTATACAGGTAAAAGAACAGATTTATCTACTGATATTACCTTTAAATTCAGTGAAAATTTTGCCCTCAGCACAAGTATTTCATATAACAAAATTTCAGTTAGTGGTATAAGTTTTGAAACTAAAGAATACAGCGGCAGGCTGGTGGTAAATTTTTCAACAAGATTAACTTCAAGAACATTTGTTCAATGGAATAATGAGGATAAACAATTAAACCTTAATTTTCTATTAAATTATATCCCGAAAATCGGAAGTGATATTTATTTTGTTTATAATCATCTATGGGATGGAACATTTCACTACAGAACACAACAGAAATTGGGTATTGTAAAGATTGCATATTTATTCAGATTTTGAAAGAGTATGATAAAACTTTTTAAAATCATAATTTTTCCATCGTTATTTCTGGTTGTAGTTGTAAATCCATCTTCATCTCAAACATTTAATTCGAACCTGCAGAATAGTAAATTACAAAATGGTAGTAGAAACAAAATTTTAATAAAAGCGATGCTCACTGCTGGAATCACAGCAGGACTTTATTCTTATGACCAGAAAATAAAAAACTGGGTTCAAAAACACAGAAGCAAATCTTCCGATAGAATTTCAGAATTTTTTAGGTTCTTTGGGGATGGAAAAAAATTAAAATTCCCATTGTTTATTTTTTATTCTTACGGTTACTTCTTCAAAAATAAAAAAGTTAAAAAAACAACTATTCTCTGTCTGGAGAGTTTTTTAGTTTCAGGAACTATAACAACAGTTATTAAATATGCAGGGCACAGGCACAGACCAAACACTAATGACCCGTATGACAGATGGGATGGACCCGGATTTTCTAACTTAAATCTTTCTTTTCCATCGGGACATTCTTCTACTGCTTTTTCAATTGCAACCGTTATTGCTTCGGAGTATGACAATATTTTTCTTATTCAGCTGTTATCTTATGGCACAGCAACATTGACTGCATTATCCAGGGTCAACGATAATGCTCACTGGGCTTCTGATGTATTTTTTGGTTCAGCAATTGGTTATTTTACTGCAAAAGCTATTATAAGTTTGAACAGAAGTAAAAATGAAAAGAAAGTTTTTCTACCGGTTATTAACAACAGGTATTCGGGTTTATTAATTCTATATACATTTTAAGATTGAACATTGTGTTCTTTTTTATAAAAAAGGAGGTAGGTAAAATGAAGATTCTAAAATTATTTGTTGTATCAATTTTTATTGTAGTATTTTTTGTTGCTTTTATCCTGTATTTTCAGGAGAAAGAACAAAAAATAAAAATATCAGAAATTCCAAAGAAGATTGTTAAGGTAGTTAATGAAAAAGTACCCGGCGGAAAAATAACCGAAGCTGAAAAGGAAATGGATAAAGGAAAAGTTGTGTATGATATTGATGTGGTCAAAGGAAATAAAAGATATGAGGTAGAAGTTTATGAAGATGGAACAATAAAGGAATTTAAAGCCCTGGGTGAAGAAGAAGAAGAAGAAATGGAAGGGGAAATCGAATATAATTTTGATAAGGAAAAACCCCATACAATTCCCTCAGGATGGAAGAATGAATTCACAGGAAGAGGAAAATTAGGAAAATGGGAAATTCTTGAAGATGAAACTGCTCCAAGCAAACCAAATGTTCTTGCACAAACTTCAATGGAAAACTTCGGCTATCATTTTAATCTGGCTATCCTTGAAAACTCAAGTTATAAAGACCTTGAATTGAGTGTTAAGTTTAAAGGTGTTAAAGGAAATGAAGATAGAGGCGGTGGACCTGTATGGAGATATATTGACAGAAATAATTACTATATTGCGAGAGCAAATCCTCTTGAGAACAATTTCAGGGTCTACAAAGTGGTAAACGGTAATAGAAGACAGATGGACAGTAAAAGCTTGAAAGTTACTTCAAATGAATGGCATACAATAAAAATCAGGATGGTTGGAGATAAAATTGAATGTTATTATGATGGAGTAAAATACCTCGAAGTGAAAGATTCAACCTTTAAGAAAGCTGGTAAAATCGGTCTCTGGACTAAAGCTGATGCTTACACTTACTTCGATGATTTAGAAGTTGAAGAAATTAAATAGTTGAATTATAAACACTGAGAAAGTTTTAATTTTTTAAATTTCAGGTATTCAAAAAATAAAACTGCTGATTACATCTCAGGAACAATTAATTTTTAGTTTTGTAAGTAGCAGTTAATAACAAATATTAATCATAAATCAACTGCAGATGATTGACCAAAAAACGGCAAAAAAATTGTTTTTACCATTGAAAACAACAGAGCAAAAGAACACACAGTTTACACCGGTATCTACACTGACAGAGAAATTGAGATAATTAAAGGTTTAGAGCCCGGTGAAAAAGTCGTAATCCTTGGCAACTTTGAACTGAAAGATGGAAGAAAAATAAAAGTGGTTAACAGATGAAGATTATCGAAGTTGCTCTTAAAACAAGATTGCCTTTCTTTTTATATTAATTCTACTCATATTTACAAGTATTATATCCTTTTTCAGGCTTCCCGAGGGTGTATTCCCCAATGTAACATTTCCAAGGATACTGGTTCAGATAGAGAGATGGTATGCACCTCTTGAAGAAATGGAAGTTGGTGTAATAAAGCCTATTGAAGACGCCCTAAGAACCGTAGAAGGTGTGAGAATTGTCAGGTCAAAGACCAATCGCGGGTTTGCAGAGATTGACCTGTTCTTTGAATGGAATATTGACCTTCTGCAGGCATTCCAGTTTGTTCAGGCGAAAATAAGTGAAGTGAGAAGTTCTATACCGCCGGACTCGAAAATAAGAATAATAAGAATGACAACCAGCGCATATCCTATGTCTGGATACAGCCTCTACTCCGAAAAAAGAACCTTGAAGGAGCTTACCGATATTGCACAGTTTATAATAAAACCGCAACTCTCCGGAATTAAAGGTGTTTATATGGTGGATATTGTCGGAGGAAAGGTGCCAGAATACTAGGTTGAATTAAATCCCGATAAATTAAAATCATACAGAATTGACCCCCTTGAAGTATTCAACGCTTTAAAAAATACCAATATTGTCAATTTTTCAGGAAGAATAACGGAAGAATATAAAATTCATCTTGGTTTTGTTGATAATCTACTGTGGAATAAAGAGGACATTGAAAACGTCTTTGTAGTGGAAAGAGATGGAATACCCATTCTGATAAAACAAATTGCTAAAGTGAAAAAGGAAATCAGGGAAGAATATGTCATAACAACTTCAGACTGGCATAGAGCGGTATTATTTAATATTCTTAAACATCCAGATGCAAATGGTGTGGAAGTTTCAAAACTCGTTGATAATAAACTTAAGGAAATAAGAAAAAGTATACCTTTAGATGTCAAAATATCCAAATGGTACGACCTGTCAGACTTTGTAAAAAGGTCTTTAAGAGGGGTTGGAGAAAATATATTAATTGGAATAATTATAATTTCTGTTTTCATATTTATATTCCTCAGAAGTGTTAGAGCCTCGCTTTCTGTGATATTCATAATGCCTTTTTCAGTAATTCTCACTTTTACTGCTTTTAAGGTGCTTAATTTATCACTTAATGTGATGACTTTAGGTGGGCTTGTGGCGTCTATTGGCATACTTGTGGATAATGCAATAATTGTGGTTGAAAATGTTGTAAGGCACAGAAGCCTCGGGGAAAAGGGAGATTCATCCCTTGTTTATGCAGTAACAGAAGTTATCTACCCTATGATGGGGGCAACAATTACCACTGTCATAGTTTTTATACCATTTGTTTTTTTAACAGAACTCAGTGGTGTATTTTTCAGGCCAATGGTAATGGTTCTTGCATCAGCAATTTGTATCTCTTTCTTACTGGCTGTTTTTATTACACCATCGCTGACCTCTATTTTTATTTCAAAGGAAAGTAATATTAAGAAGGAAGGTTTCATACTAAAAAAAGTTAAAACTGGTTATTCACATATATTATCCTTCATTCTGAACAATTTATGGATAGTTTTCTTATTTATTGCATTAATTGTAGCTATAAGTCTTTTTGTTTATCCTCATCTCAAGACCGGTTTTCTTCCTGTGTGGGATGAAGGCTCAATAGTTCTTGATTATCGGGCACCGCCGGGCACATCTCTTGAAGAAACTGATAGACTGATGCTACAGATTGAAGACGTAATTAAAAAGATACCGGATGTCAGAGTTTATTCAAGAAGAACCGGATACGGGCTGGCTCACCCTCATCCTGCTCATGAAGGTGATTTTCTCATAAGTCTTAAAGATAATAGAAAAAAGAGCACATTCGAGATTATTACATACCTTGAAAAAGAGGTCAAAAAGATTTTTCCCGAGATAGAAATAGAGCTATTCCAGGTTCTTCCAGACCGATTGGGAGACCTCACCGGAAAACAAAAACCTGTTGTTGTTAAAGTTTTTGGAAATGATTATGAAGCCCTGAAAGAAACAGCAGCAAAAATTAAGAGTGAAATTGAGAATATAAAAGGTCTATCGGGTATCAGGCTCGGAATAACCGAGAGTGAACCTGAGTTCGATATTATTGTTGACAGGCTCAATGCAACAAGGTTTGGTCTTACCCCGGAGGTTATTTCAAAGTATTCAAAGATAATATTCTGGGGTGAAGTTTCTACAAGAATAAAAGAAGGCCTCAGATTGGTTGGTGTCAGGGTTCGATACCCTGTCAACTATAGAAACAGAATAAATAAAATAGAAGATTTTCTCATTTATTCACCAAAGGCAGGTTATATTCCACTTAAGATGGTGGCAAAAGTTGAAGTCAGAAGAGGACAGTCTGAGATAACCCATGAAAACGGAAGCCTTATGGTTTCTGTGCTTGCTAACATTGAGGGTAGAGCTCTTGGTAGTGTTATAAACGATTTGAAGTCTGCACTGAAAAAAATTAATATTCCTGCTGGTGTTTCTATTAGCCTTGCAGGTGATTACGAAAGTCAGATGAAATCCTTCAAAGAACTTCTATCTGTCACTATTTTTGCTATAATTCTCATTTTTACCGTTCTGCTGTTTGAGTTTAAATCAATAAAAACATCAATCTCTATTTTAATTGGAACAATCTGTTCTATTTCCTTTATAATTTTTGGACTGTATTTAACAGATACTCCTTTTGATGTATCATCTTTTGTGGGGACAATAACAGTTCTGGGTATTTTAATAAACAATGGAATTCTGCTCATTGATTTTACTGAGAGAAATAGAAAAAAAGGGTTGGAGATAAAAAACGCAATCCTGGAAGCCGGTAAGAC
>QNDJ01000038.1 GCA_003644825.1 Candidatus Zhuqueibacterota bacterium
AAAAAAAAAAGTAAAAAAGAAAAAAAAAAAACAGAAAATAAGCACAAAACTAAAAGCCATGATATAGTAGAAACTGCAAAAAGTAAAGAAAAAGAATAGTTTAGATATAGGTCAAGAACTCTTAAATTAAGTTCAGTTTTTAAACAAAAGTCTTGAAATATATATTTAAATTATATATATTCAAAATAAATATGTAAAAAGTCAGGGTAAATATATATAAAGGGAGCGAGTTGAAATGTCTTTATTTAAAATGCCTGATGTTAATTATGTAATAATTGCCGGGAATTTAACAAAAGACCCGACTTTAAGAAGAACTACAAATGGAACACCGGTTACAAACTTCCCTATAGCATGCAGCAGAAAATTCAAAGACAATTCCGGCCAGTGGAAGGAAGATGTATGCTATGTTGGAGTTGTAGCCTGGTATAAATTAGCTGAAAGTTGTTATGAAAATCTCCAGAAAGGAAGTGCAATTCTTGTGGATGGAGAGCTCCAGAGTAGAAGCTGGAAGATGGAGAACGGATTCTACAGAAATATCGTCGAAATAAAAGCAAGGAGAATCCAGTTCCTAAATAAAAAAACCGAAGAAGCTAAAGAGGAAAAAGAAGAAGAAATTATTTCTGATGAAACATCTGAAGTTTACGAGGACAGGGAAGAAAACATTGAAGAGCAAATAGTCAATGAAAACCCTGAAACAGAAAAAAATGAAAATGAACCTGAAGAAAAAAAGTATGATTTCGGATATGATGACCTAAAAATATAAGGAGAAAAAATTGATCAGAACAAGAAATAAAAGAATATGTAGATTCTGTGAGAATGGAGAAAAAATTATCGATTTTAAAGATGAAAAAAAATTGATGAGATTTACAACAGAACAGGGTAAAATAATACCGAGAAGAATCTCAGGAACCTGTGCAAGGCATCAAAGACAGCTTGTTAAGGCAATTAAAAGAGCAAGACAGCTTGCATTAATTCCATATATATCTGATATTGCACGATAAACTCAGGGTAAAGTATATGAAAGTAATTTTGAATAAGGATGTAGAAAACCTCGGTAGTTTTGGTGATATTATTGAGGTTAAAGATGGCTATGCCAGAAACTTTCTTATTCCAAGAAAAATTGTTATGCCTTTAACAAAGGGAAATCTTAAAATCCTTGAGGAAGAAAAGAAAAGAGAAAATGCAAAAAAAGATAAGGATAGAAAAATAGCACAGGAACTTGCTCAAAAACTGGAAAAGGTTTCTATCACTGCCCAGGTTACAGTTGGCGAGGAAGATAGAGTTTTTGGATCTGTTACTCCTCAAACAATATCAAACCTACTTAAAGAAAAAGGGTTTGATATCGATAAGAAAAAGATACTTCTGGATGAGCCTATTAAAGCCCTTGGTATATACACTGTTAAACTAAAACTCCATCCAGAAGTCGAGGGAAAAATTAAAGTTTGGGTTGTTAAAGAATAAATTTGTTAACAATTTTAACGATACTCCCTGTTCAGTGCACCCAATTAGTGCACTTTTTTATTAATTGTTCAATAGATAATATACTATTTCCGGGTTATTTTTGATGGAAAAATCTCTTGTAATTGTTGAATCTCCTGCAAAAGCAAGAACGATTAATAAGTATCTTGGCAGGAATTTTGTGGTTAAAGCTTCTCTTGGTCATATTAAAAACCTTCCAGAGAACAGGCTCGGTGTTGACATAAAAAACGATTTTAAACCAGAATATGTAACAATAAAGGGAAAAAGTAAATTTATCAATGAAATAAAAAAGGCTGCTAAAGATTCCTCTCAAATATATATAGCTACAGACCCTGATAGAGAAGGTGAGGCTATAGCCTGGCACATTGCCCAGGAAATTAAACCGAAAAATGGGAATATTTACAGGGTACTCTTCAATGAAATAACAAAAAAAGCTGTTGAGACAGGAATTAATAACCCCGGTAAAATAGACCTGCTCAAAGTCGATGCCCAGCAAGCAAGAAGAATTATGGACAGAATTGTCGGGTATCAAATAAGCCCATTCTTATGGAAAACTCTATATTCGGGGCTTTCAGCAGGCAGGGTTCAATCTGTTGCTCTCAGGCTTATCTGTGATAAAGAACAAAAAATAAAAGAGTTCACTCCAGAAGAATACTGGTCTGTTGAAGCACTATTAAAAACTAAAAATCAAAACGAATTTTACTCAACTTTAATTAAAAAAAATAATACTAAAATTTCAATCCCTGATAAAAATACAGTAGATAAAATCGTAGATGAACTCTCTAAACTCACTATCAGAATAATTGATATTAAGGAAAAAAAGATAAAAAGAAAACCCGAACCACCTTTTATTACGAGTTCTCTCCAGCAAGAAGCTTCAAAAAGACTCGGATTATCAACTTCAAGAATAATGAAAATAGCTCAACAGTTGTATGAAGGTATTGAAATCGGAAAAGAGGGAAATGTAGGTTTAATTACATATATGAGAACAGATTCGGTGAGAATTGCTGATGAAGCAAGAAATAAGGTCAGAAAATTTATTGAAAAAAACTTTGGAAATGAATATCTATCTAAAAACCCACGAATCTTTAAAAATAAGAATAAATCTCAGGATGCTCATGAAGCTATCAGACCCACCTACATTGAAAAACGACCTGACGATATAAAACCCTATCTTACAAAAGACCAGTACAATATATACAGGCTTATATTTAACAGGTTTGTGGCTTCTCAGATGGCAGAAGCAGTTATATCACAAAAATCAATAGACATTGAAGCAGGAGATTATCTTTTCAGAACAGCCTGTTCAACAACTGATTTTAATGGTTTTTTAAAAGTATTTCAGGATTTTTCTGAAACTGAAAAAGATGAAAAAAAAGAAATTCACATTCCAGAAGACATCAAAAAAGGTGAAATCTTATCCCTTATAAAGTTGATACCAAAACAACATTTTACTCAACCACCACCAAGATATACCGAAAGTTCTCTTGTAAAAGAACTCGATAATCTTAATATAGGAAGACCCAGCACTTATGCAATTATTATTACCACCTTATTACAAAGAAACTATATTGAAAAATCGGGGAAAAAGCTTATACCAACAGAACTCGGGCTTGTTGTTAACAAAATTCTTGTTTCGAGTTTTCCTGAGATATTCAATGTAAAATTTACTGCTAAAATGGAAGAGGAGCTTGATAAAATAGAAAACGGAATAAAAAAGTCTATAAACGTATTAAAAGATTTCTACACTCCATTCAGTTTTGCTCTGGAAAAATATAAAAAGAACAGGCTCAAAATAAAAAAGGAAATCCAGGAGTTCTCAGAAAAAAAATGCGAGCTATGTGGCGCACCTATGATTGTTAGATGGAGTAAAAGTGGAAAATTTTTAGGATGCAGTAATTTTCCAAAATGTAAATACACTATGCCTCTCTCCAGAGATGAAACAAGCACCAATGAAACCTGCCCGGAGTGTGGTTCTATGCTTGTTATAAAAAATGGAAAATATGGTGAGTTTTTATCCTGTTCCCGGTATCCTGAATGCAGGTTTGCGAAACCACTGGTCGTTGCAAAATGCCCGGAAAAAAATTGCAACGGAGATATTATTTCCCGTAAAGGAAAAAAAGGAAGAATCTTTTACTCCTGTTCAAATTACCCTGAATGTAAATTCATCTCCAGATATAAAATTGTAAATCAAAACTGCCCTTATTGTGATTCAAATTATCTTGAAAAAAGAAAAACTAAAGGTAAAAATCCAGTACTTATGTGCCCAAAATGTAAAAAAGTTATAAAATTATTGATATATATTTTAAAAAATTTATTGATTATATTTCTAAAATAAGAAACTATTCATATTTCACTGTAAGTTCATATACATCAGACTTGAATCAGTTTTTTTCCTTCTGTAAAGAAAAGTTCGGAGACAATTTATCAATCGATGATATTGATAGAAACACAATAAGAGGCTATATTTATTTACTTTCTTCAAAAAGGTTATCTAATAGGAGTATCTCAAGAAAAATAAGCTGTTTGAGGGTTTTTTTCAGATTTCTGGTAAAAGAAAATATGATAGATATAAACCCAGCAGCAACTATTGGAATACCAAAAATAAAAAAAACATTGCCGGAGGTTCTTTCTGTTGAACAAATCAATAAAGGGATAGACGAAATTGAAGAAACAACCCCTGTTGATATCAGAGATAAATCTATACTGGAATTGTTCTATATATCCGGTATAAGACTCAGGGAACTTGTTAATCTGAACCTTATGGATATAAATTTCTTTAATAAAACTATTAAAGTAATGGGCAAAGGTTCCAAGGAAAGGATAATCCCTGTTGGAAATACAGGTTTAAAAGCAATAAAAAAATATCTTTCTGCAACAGGAAGGTATAATCCGGGCAATTTTTACAAGAAAGAACCCCTTTTTAAAGGAAGGACCGGTAAAAGAATTTCGGTAAGAACTGTTCAAAGGGTTGTTGAAAAAAGATTCGCAAACATAGCAGAGAAACTGAAAGTCCATCCTCACATTTTAAGGCATTCTTTTGCCACCCACCTTCTTGAAAGAGGGGCTGATTTAAAAACAGTAAAAGAACTGCTTGGACATGAAAATCTTTCTACCACTCAAATATACACTCATATAACGTCAGAACAAATGAAAAAAGTATATAAACAAGCTCATCCAAGAGCATAAAAATATTGACATTATGTACATAAACAGGAGGAACAAATGAGAATAAATTTTACAGCAAGGCATTATAAAGCACCAGAAAGATTAAAACTATATGCCGAAAATGAGGTCAAAAAGCTTAAAAAATACTGGGATGGAATAATAGATTGTGAAGTCATTTTAGATTACATAAAAGATATGCAGGTGGCTGAAATAAGAATAAAAGTTTATAATAATATGTTAGTTGCAACTTCGAGCAGTAATGATATTTTTAAATCAATTGATGATGCTGTTATAAAAATGGAGAGACAGTTAAAAAAATATAAAACAAAACTAAAAAGTTATGAATAAACTACTTTTAAAGTGAGGCAATATGAAAAAAGTTAAGGTATCAACTTTTTTCAGGGAAAACAGAGAAAAACTAAACTTAGAACTTTTATCTACAAAAGAGGGATTTAAAAAAGAGATTAAAGACAAAGACCTGCATAGACCGGGTCTTGCATTTACCGGGTTTTTTAATATTTTTCCATTCAAAAAAATCCAGATTCTTGGTAACTGTGAAATTACTTATCTGAAAAATCTTACTGAACCCGAAATAAAAAGAGTTTTATCGGAGTTTTTTAATTATAATATACCCTGCATTATAATTACCGATAATAATAAACCACCGGATATATTAATCTCTATTGCCAAGCAAAAAGGAGTTTCCGTATTCAGGACGAGTTTACCCACTAATATAATATTTCATGACCTGCTTGATTATCTCGAAGATAAATTTTCACCGGAAATAACAATACATGCTTCACTGGTTGATGTTTATGGTGTTGGTTTACTATTCACAGGTCGTAGTGGAATAGGTAAAAGTGAAATTACCCTTGACCTTATTGAAAGAGGTCACAGATTGGTCTCAGATGATATGGTAACAATAAAGAAAAAAGGGAAAGATATTCTTATCGGTTCCGGAAGTGAATTTATGAAACATTTTATCGAAATTAGAGGCCTGGGAATTATTGATGTTATGAAGGTTTTTGGTATAAGAGGCATAAGACTTCAAAAAAGAATAGAAGTAGAAGTCCTTCTTGAAGATGTTAAAGATATCACCTCTTATGATAGAACGGGACTCGATAAAAAGTATACTGAATATCTCGGAGTTAAAATCCCTCTAATAAGATTACCTATTTTCCCTGGAAAAAACATTACCGTAATTTCTGAAGTAATAGCTCTTAATCAGCTTCTAAAAACCTATGGATACGATTCTGCAAAAGAGTTCGACGATAAACTTATTAAAGCATTATATAAAAAAAGTAAATTGAAGGAATTCATAAAAGGAGCTATAGAATAAGACTTATGAAATGCATTATCTTATCACATGGAGGGTTATCCCTTTCTCTTCTTAATACGGCTGAAAAAATCACCGGTAAACAGGAAGATATTATCTGTCTTTCAAATAATAATCTTTCTAACAAAGAGCTTGATAATTTACTAAGAAAGAACATAAATTCCATAGATAATAAAGAAGATATTCTTATTTTTGTTGGATTAAAAGGGGGAAGTTGCTGGAATACTGCTATTAGACAGATGAAACTGAATAAAAATATCCATATAATTTCGGGTGTTAATCTTCCAATGCTAATTACCTTTATAATAAAAAAGAACAAACTCCCCCTCAATGAATTAATCAAGAAAATTGTTGATTCCGGAAAATCAGGTATCGTTTGTAAATAACAGTAAATCTAAAAAAGAATGATTAAACTGGTAAGAATAGATGATAGATTAATACACGGGCAGGTATTAATAGGATGGGGAGAATATATAAATCCAGACCGATTTGTACTCTGTAGTAATGAAATTGCCAGTAATCAGTGGGAAAAGGAACTATATCTTTCATCTGCACCATCAGATATTAAAATATCTGTTTTTACAGTAGATGAAACTATAGAAAATTTAAAAAAAGGTGAATTCAAGAAAGAAAAAATAATATTACTTGTAGAATCACCTGAAATATTAATAGAACTCCTTGATAAAGGATTAGAATTTAATAGTGTAAATATTGGCGGAATGCATCTTAAAAAGAACGGATTAAAAATTCTTCCATATATATACCTTGATAAAAAGGACATAAACAATTTCAAGTTACTATCTGAAAAAAATATTAAACTTGAATGTCAGGAATTGCCCGATTCAAAAAAATATGATTTAATGAAATTATTAAAACCTTATCTTTCCGACTCAAATAAAGAGGTTGAAAATGCAGAAGTATAATCCAGAGGAAATAGAACTTAAATGGCAAAAAATATGGGCAGAAAAAAAGATATTCAAAACTGATAATAAAAGTGAAAAACCAAAATTTTACAATCTTGAAATGTATCCTTATCCATCTGGCCGTCTTCATATGGGGCACGTAAGAAATTTTGCTATTGGTGATGTCTACAGCAGGTTCAAAAGGATGAATGGCTATAATGTTTTATACCCTACAGGGTTTGATGCATTTGGTTTACCTGCTGAAAATGCTGCAATTAAACATAAGATTCATCCAAAAAAGTGGACTATGGACTGTATAAATACTATAATCGGGCAGATGAAAAGGCTCGGCTTCAGTTATGATTGGTCAAGGCTTTTATATACCTGTGATGAAAAATACTATAAATGGAATCAATGGATTTTTTTAAAATTTTATGAAAGAGGTCTGGCCTATAAAAAAATAGCACCTGTGAACTGGTGCTCATCCTGTAAAACTGTCCTGGCAAATGAGCAGGTTGTCGATGGAAAATGCTGGCGGTGTAAATCTGATGTAGGTGAAAAACAGCTTGAACAATGGTTCTTTAAGATTACTGAATATGCAGAAGAACTGCTCAATGATTTAAAAAAACTGAAAGGATGGCCTGAAAAAGTTAAAATTATGCAGGAAAACTGGATAGGAAAATCCGAAGGAACAATAATCGACTTCCCCGTTAAAGACTCAAACCTGAAAATACCAGCCTTTACAACACGAATCGATACTATATTTGGTGTAACATATATGGTGCTTGCACCCGAGCATCATATCATAAATGAACTTATTAAAGAAAATGAAAATAAAGAAAAAATTTTAAATTTCATTAAAAATGTAAAAAAGAAATCAAGAATTGAAAGAACCGCTGAAGGAAAAGAAAAAGAAGGAATATTTATTAATAAATATTTTATCAATCCATTAAGCAGGGAATCCTGCCCTATATATATAGCTGATTATGTATTACCGGATTATGGAACAGGTGCAGTAATGGCAGTTCCTGCCCATGACCAGAGAGATTTTGAATTTGCTAAAAAATATAATCTTCCCATTAAAGTTGTTATTGTTCCCTCAAAAGATAAAACTATTGAAGAAGAAAATATGAAAGAAGCATTTACAGATTATGGAATACTGGTCAATTCAGGAGAATTTAACGGCTTAAGCAGTGAAAATGCAATAGAAAAAATTAACTACTACCTTGAAAAAGAAAAAACTGGAAAAAGAACAATTAACTATAGATTGAGAGACTGGCTTATCTCCCGTCAGCGGTACTGGGGTACGCCAATTCCAGTAATATATTGTCAAAGATGTGGAATAGTTCCTGTTCCAGAAGAAGAACTACCGGTTGTTCTTCCTGAAGATGTGGAATTCACAGGAAGAGGAAACCCTCTTGAAACTTCAAAAACATTTATCGATTGTAAATGCCCCGAATGCGGTGGAAAAGGAAGAAGAGAAACAGACACAATGGACACCTTTGTCGATAGCAGCTGGTATTTCTTAAGATTCATTACACCTCAATACTCAAGCCTTCCATTTGATCCGGAGCTCGCAAACAGATGGATGCCGGTTGACCAGTATATCGGTGGAATTGAACATGCAATTCTTCATCTGCTATATTCTCGTTTCTTTACTAAAGCCCTAAAAGATATGAATCTTTTATCAGTAGATATTCCTTTTAAAAAACTATTTACTCAGGGTATGGTAACAAAGGATGGTGTGGCAATGTCTAAATCCCTCGGGAATGTTGTTTTCCCGGAAGAAATAATTGGTAAATACGGGGTCGATGCTTCAAGATTATTTCTATTATTTACTTCACCTCCTGAAAAAGATATGGAATGGAGTGATAAAGGTATTAACGGTGCCTACAGATTCCTAAACAGAGTATGGAATCTCGTTATTGAAAACCTGAGTAAACTCACCACTGAAAGTCAGTTCGATTTTGAAAATCTCAATAAATTTGAAAAAGAAATCGTAAGAACAACAGACCACACCATTAAGAAAGTCACCGATGATATAGAACGTTTTCATTTAAATACAGCTATCAGTAGTTTGATGGAGTTAACCAATCTACTTTACAGGTTTATATTAGAACCGGATAACCTGAAATCAAATTCGGGTAAAACAGTATTTACAAGAGCACTTAAAACTTTAATTCATCTACTACACCCTTTTACACCTCATATATGTGAAGAGTTATGGTCTATTATGGGCGAGACAAAATTGCTTTCTTTGATGAACTGGCCCGAATACAATACTGAATACTTAAAAAAAGAAGAGGTTACAATTGTAATACAGATCAATGGTAAAGTTAGAGGAAACATAAACGTACCTGTAAATGCACCAGAATCAGAAATAAAAGAAATCGCTCTTAAACTTAATAATATTAAAAAATATACAGAAAAAGGC
>QNDJ01000039.1 GCA_003644825.1 Candidatus Zhuqueibacterota bacterium
AGCCACAACAAGGGGCTTGGCAATCTTTTTGTCTAATAGAGATAAACTGTGCTATAGTTCATTTTTTACGTGTTTTTTTGGTCAGCAGGGATGCCCAACCTACAAGCATTTCTATAATACATCCGTAGAGCATGTACCTGCTTCATTCCCATTATTGAAAAGATTGCTTCGTCCATACGGACTCGCAATGACAGGTAGGATATTGTTCAATAGCTCCGTCAGGAGCATTATGTTTGTAGAATAAATATTTAAAAGGTTTTTGGGCTCAAATGGTAACGAAATGCAATGTCAAAAGCTTTGACTAATATACCCAAGCTATGAAAATGTTTTTAATTTTCCTTTACGCACCAGAATCGAATTCTGGTGCTAGAACAATCCAATTGTAAGTCATTAAAATGACTGTTATTATAAGGATGATAACTTTATTGTTAACATCTAACAACAGTCTCTTCAGAGACTTCCAGAAATTTTATCCATTACCAGAATTCGATTCTGGTAGTGGTGTTATGGTAGTATTAAATAACGAATTACACTGATTAAACGAATTTTTGTTTAATAAACTATATGTGTTTTCTGACCGAATGATTGTGATTAAATTAATATTTTCTATGCCGCTCCTCTGGAGCTCTATTTTTTTTAATATTTTTGCTACAGGCATTTCGCCCCTACGGGGCTATAATAAAAAAATATATTTTACCTCTGTGAACTTCCTGACTGTATGGATGCGGTTAAATTAAAGAGATTGATCCATAACATCAAATTATCGGAATTCATCGTAATTTTATATAATAGATGTACCTCACTTAAATGGTGGCGTATGCCCTCATAATGACAGGTGGGATAAATAACTGATTGCTTCAGTCCATAAAAAAAACCACAACTAAAAACATATAAGAATTATATTACTTCTGATTACTTCTGGGGTTCAATAATCACCTTCATAGATTTATCAGCTTTTGCTACAAGTATAAATCCTTCCCCGGTTTTTGCAAGTGGTAACCGATGGGTTATCATATCTACAACATTAACTCTTTTAGCACTCAATAACTCGATTGTTTCTACAACGTCATTTATATTAACAGCATAAGATGTTACCAGAGTTATCTCATTTCTCCAGAACTCATTTATTGGTATAAGGAGTTTGTCATCCGGGTGAGGAACAGCAAAAAACATAATTGTTCCACCCCTATCAACAGATTCAAGGGCCTGATAAGCAGCGGATAGAGCCCCGGTACAGAGTATTACAAGGTCTGCTAATCTACCGTTATTTACATCTTTAAGCATATCGGGACTATATTCTTTTCCATCAAAAACGAAGTCTGCACCAAATTTTCTTGCCATTTCCATTCTAAATGAATTTATATCAGTAGCAATTATTTTACCTGCCCCGAGGGCACACGCAAGTTTAATGTGAAGACAGCCAGAAATTCCACTGCCAATAATCAGAATGGTCTGACCAGGCTTCAACCCCGCAATTCTTTGCCCTCTGAGTACACACCCTAAAGGCTCGACAAAACTTCCTTCTTCATAAGAAACATTATCAGGAAGAATAAAAGTTCCTCTATCTACATTTATTGATGGAACCCTGATGTATTCTGAAAAACCACCCGGGTCAAAGTTTGTAGTGTGAAGGGTCTCACAGGCAGTATGATGCCCAAAAATACAATAATGGCACGTATTACAGGGAACATGATGAGAAACAAAAACTCTGTCTCCTGATTTAAACTTCTTTACATTCTTACCAACATTAACAATATCACCGGCAATTTCATGCCCGAGTACTCTGGGAGCTTTTTTAATTCTATACCATTCCAGAACATCACTGCCACATATACCACTTGCAATCACCTTAACAAGTAGTTCATCAGGACCAATTTCAGGGACAGGCATTTCTTCAAGGCGGACATCATTATTATTATAATACATTGCAACACGCATAGCCAAACCTATTTTTCTTTATTAAAAATTTCATAAGCTTCTTCAACAGATTTTCCCTTATGTACAATTGCTCTGACAGCCTTTATCATAGCAACAGGTGCTTCAGACTGGAAGATATTTCTTCCCATATCCACTCCTACTGCACCTTTGTTAATAGCATTATATGCAAGTTTCAGTGCGTCAAGTTCGGGTGTTTTTTTTCCACCAGCTATTACAACTGGAACAGGACAGGTTTCAATAACTTTTTCAAACTCTTCACAGTAATAAGTCTTCACAAAATGAGCGCCAAGTTCAGCCGCAATACGGCAACACAAGCTTAAATATCTGGCATCTCTTGCCATATCCTTACCAACAGCTGTTACTGCAAGTACAGGTATACCATACTCCTCTGCTTCATTAATAAGATTTGACAATCCGAGAAGGGTTTCTTTTTCATGGGGTGAACCAACGAATATTGAGAGTGCTACACCAGAAACATTTAACCTTAAAGCCTCTTTTATTGAAGTTGTTATACCTTCATTAGAAAGAGTACCAAGAATACTTGTTCCACCTGATACCCTCAAAACTATTGGTATAGATGATTCTGCAGGAACCGATGTTCTTAAAACTCCCCTTGTAAGCATAAGAGAATCAGCATAGGGTATTAAAGGTTCAATTGTTTTTCGGGGAACTTCAAGGCCACTTGTAGGTCCAAGAAAATAACCGTGGTCAACTGCAAGCATAACTGTTCTGCCCGTATCAGGTTTTATAATTCTTGATAAACGATTTTTCAAACCCCAGTCCATATTTTCCTAACCTCCTTTTTTAAAATTATTCTGTAATATAATTTCATTCAAAATAAATTCCAAGAAATTTTTACTTACCCGGAAAGAAAGTCTTTTATGCACTTATTATCTAACCGGAGCCCGAGTTGCTCAATTATAGTAATAATTGCACCTCTGACGGGGAATATATCCCGTTTTATTATATTAAATCTTCTTCCGATTTTTTCCTCAATTGCCCGGATAAAATCTTTATTCTCTTTAAATACACCTCCATAAAAAATTATATTAATAGGCTCCTCTTTTTTATAAAAGTTCCTTTCCATTGCTTCTAAATGTAAAATTATTTCATCAACAGCTTTTTTTATTATATTTTTTGCTTGTTTATCCCCTTCTTTTGCAGCATCAAAAACAAGAGAGGAAACCATCGATATATCACTTAAAGTTATTTTCTCATCGTAAATCAGTGGAATAATTTCATTGATAGATTTCAAACAGAATCTCGAGCAAATTTTCTTTTCAAGTATACTTTTCTCCAGTCTTCCATCAAAAGATTTAAGAGCAGTTCTTATTCCTTCTCTACCAATATCAAAACCACTTCCTTCATCCCCGACAAGATAGCCCCATCCACCTGTTCTTATCTCCTGCCCCTTCTCGTTTATTGTATATGCAAATGAACCAGTACCTGAATTCACAAGTATCCCTCTATCTCCATAAAAAGCAGACCTGTATGCAATATACATATCAGAAAAAACAACAACTCTTTCACTCAGTATTGTGTTACGAAAAGAATCAATAATTTTTTTCTTTGTAACATCTCTTCCAGCACCTGCTGCTCCGATAACAATCTTTTCTATTTTCCCTATATCATTAATTATATGTTTAATTATTTCAAATACTATATCATAGAAAAAATACTTAACTTTCACTTCACTTTCTCTTTGAATATTAATACCTTTAAATTTTTCCTGGTAACAGATTTTTAAATTCAAATCAGTCATCAACACATCAGTTTTAGTTCCACCACAGTCAATCCCAATAATGAACCTATTCTCATAATTTCTATTCATAATTTACTTTTAATAAAATTCACAATCAGTTTTTTTTCTTTCTTCCGGTGATTGATATTTTGCTGGTAAATACTTAAAAAGACATTTAAGAAAACAATCAAGGTCTTTAACAGGTATTCTATAAAGGTTATCATCCAGTTTTCTTATAAATACACGACGGTTTTCATTATTACATTCAATTCCGGGCTTGTTGCTTTCATCAGTCTTATTCAATAGAGTGATTTTGTCAAGAAACTCCTTACTTAATATCTTTTTTGCCCTCTGTGTAAACTGGAAAAACATACAGGAGTAATCTTTCTCGCCATCAACATCTATTTTTGAACAGTAACAAAACTTAATACTGGTTATCATTTTACTTTTCTTTTATTTTGAAACCGAAATCTTCTTTTGACCTTTTTTCAGGGATTTTAATTTCGCCAAATCTTTCTTCATATTTATCTATATTACTTTTAAGAGAATCAAAAAAAGATTTTATGTGAGGAGGGGTCATAATAATTCTTGCAAAAACCTTGGACTTAGGAACACCGGGCATAACTCGTGTAAAATCAATAACAAATTCAGCTGCAGAATGTGTAATAAGTGCAAGATTAGAGTAAATACCCTCTGCTTCCTTTTCTCCCAATTCAATATTAATTTGACCAGGAGGAGGAACATTTGTTTCCATTTATTTTGCTCCTTATAGAATAGATAAAAATTTTAATAACTACAACATCTACATATATTTTAACATTTTTTTTGATTAAAGTCAAAATTAAAAAAATAATCAAAAAATTTGTATATTTAATTTTATTATATTATTTTTATTATATGAAATATAGAATCTGCATCCTTGTAAAAATAGAGATTGAAAAACTTTTAAAACAGCGGTTCATATTCTTTATTTTTCTATTCTTAATACTGATTCAATTTTTGTGGGCAATTCTTCGGAATCAACTTCCAGGAATCCAGAATCTCGGAATATATGAAGCAAATGGTTTTCAGGTTATGTCATTTTGTTCTTCCTGGACTCTCAAATTCTCACCTGTTCTGATGATTATCTCAATAATGCTTCTGTCGCTCGAAAATACCTATGGAACAATTAAATCAGTACTCATCAGACCAGTAACAAGAACAGAATTTATAGTTTCAAAAATTATTACAATTTTTATAGTTGTCTCTGTATCTATATTAATTATCGGGATTTTTGCATTTTTAATAGGTTCCATATTTTTCGGACTGGGAGATATTAAAGAAGGAGAATACATTATATACGGATGGAAAAAAATAAGTCTTAACTTTATTCTGGCTTATGTTATATCAATTCTTCCTGTTTTTGCACTATGTATGTTTGGTTTTTTTATTTCAACTCTGATAAAAGAGACCGGTGCTGCCATAGGTGTGGCAACAGGATTATACATCATTATATGGATTTTAAGTCAATACGAACCAATTAATCGTTTTATGTTAAATTCATACCTTTCATTTCCCTTTGATACTGCTGGAGATATGGCAAAAGGACTCTCAATAAGCTGGGTTCCTGGATTATATTACCTGTTAATCAATACTGTAATATACATTTCTGTTTTCACTGGTCTGTCCATAATAAATTTTAATAAAAAAGACATTTTATTTTAGGAATCTATGTGTAGAATTTTATTTACTATAATTACAATTTTTAGTATGGTTTCAGTAGTTCCGAAAATTTGCAATTGTGGAAATAAATTCTCTGAAAAATTCAAAGTTGATAAGATTGAGCTTACCGGCAACTACAAAACAAAAGATTATATAATCCTCAGAGAATTAATCATAAAAGAAGGAGATATAGTAACACCTGGAGAAATTGAAAGAGACCGACTCAGAATTTTAAATACTCGACTATTTGAAAGAGTTCAGGTAAGAAAAAAAGTTGTTAACGGTAAAAATATACTTGAATTCCAGTTAACCGAAAGACTTTACGTTCTACCGGTACCTGTATTAAAAATTAACGATAAGGACTGGAATAAAATTTCGTATGGTGGGTCATTAGCCCATAACAATTTCAGAGGAAGAGCTGAAAAAATCAATGCAACAATATGGAAGGGGTATAATCCCGGTTATATCCTGTCTTTTTTTAACCCCTGGATTGCAGGAAATAAAAAAATTCTACTCAGAGCAAACCTGTTTAACATAAAAAAAAGAACAAAGAGTATCCTTTTTAATAAATATAATGAATACAGAACAGGGTTTTATTTTGGTTTCGGAAAAAGATTCGGTTTATACCTCTGGACAAACCTCTCTTTAGGATATGAAAAAATATCTGTAAGCAGAAAATTTAAAGGTGGTGTATTCTCGAAAACCGGTTCAGACAATTTTTTTAACAGTTACTTTGAGGTAATATTTGATAATCGAGACTTGAGAAAATACCCCGGTAAAGGATGGAATAATTTATTCTGGATATCCAGAACAGAATATTTTAATGGTAATCATAATTTCTTTAAATTTGGATTTTCTATAAGCAAATTTACCAGAATTAAAAAAGGGTGTATATTTGCATTTAACCTGTTTTCAACCATCTCATCGGGGAAATTGCCTTCTTATTCCAGAGAATACTTTGGATATGAACGAAGAATAAGAGGGCACTATTACAGTAAACTTGAAGGTGACAACCTCTGGGGAGGCATTCTTGAATTGAGGTTTCCTTTTGGAAAGCTAAAATACATCAACTGGCAGGGTGCTCCTGTTTTTAAAAAGTATTTTAGAAACCTGGAATTTGGTATAAACGGAGAAATATTTGCTGATTTTGGCAGTACCTGGAGCAACTCTGACAGAATATTCAATGTTCCCATCTATAAAGGATTTGGTGCAGGTATTAACTTCAGGCTACCATACGATAGTTTTCTAAGATTTGACATAGCAGTAAATGAAAAAAAGAACATTGAATTCCTTATATTAGAGGGCATTTCTTTCTAAAAATGGAAAATTTTACTCACGAAATATTCTATACAAAACCTGAAAATGTAACTGATACTACTTTTATAATTGAAGGTCAGGAATTCCACCATGCATTTAGAGTATTGAGGAAAAAAATCGGTGATAACATCACGGCGGTGGATGGGGCAGGTAATCGGTACACCGGAACTATTATAAAAAAAATATCAGAAGAAAAAGCCGAATGTAAAATTAATAAAACAGTGATTAATTCAGGTGAACCAATAACAGCAGTTACAGTATTCATAGGGCTGATTAAAGGAAAACGTTTTGAAATATTTATCGAAAAAAGTGTAGAAATAGGTATTAGGAAAATTGTTCCTCTTATAACAGAAAGGTCATTCAAAGATATTTCATCACAAAAACTGGAAAGGTGGAAAAATATTGCTATATCTGCAGTTAAGCAATGCAGAAGGTCTATTTTACCGGAAATTTGCTCACCTCTGGAATTAAATAGTATATTCAGAAAAAATGAAAAATTCGACCTGAAACTCGTTGCACATTCGAATAAAGGTTCAAAAAATCTCTCAATCCTATTAAAAAATAAAAAAGTAAGACCTATTCGAAAAATAGCCATATTAATCGGCCCTGAAGGAGGTTTTACAGAAAATGAAGTCCATCAAGCTGAAACGAATGGTTTTATCAAAGTAAAACTCGGTGAAAGAAGACTGAGAACAGAAACCGCAGGAATCGTTGCACTCACATCAATATTATTAGAACAGAATGATATATAAAAAGTTTACCTTGTTTGAATTTCAATTACAATGAAAAATTTTTAAAAAGGAGGTTAATTTGTCAGATTGTATTTTCTGCAAAATAGCAACAGGAGAAATAAAAACTGAGTTTATTTACGAAGATAAAGATATAGTTGCTTTTAAAGATATTAATCCTCAGGCTCCTGTTCACATTATCATAATACCACGAAAACATATACCAACGTTAAATGATTTACAACCTCAGGAGAATGAGCTTGCTGGTAAAATGATTACTATTGGAATAAAAATTGCCAAAAAATATAAAGAGTTAGAAAATGGCTACAGGCTGGTATTGAACTGCAAAAAGAATGGTGGGCAGGAAATTTTTCATATTCATCTTCATCTACTTGGAGGCAGGAGGATGCAATGGCCACCGGGTTAAACGGCTCAAGTATAAATCTATTTAATGACAAACCTTCGGATGATGAGATTACCATCCCCCTTGCTGAAAGAGTAAGACCAAAAAAACTGGATGAATTTATCGGACAGGATAACCTTACAGGAAAAAACGGTATAATAAGGAAATTTATTGAATCCGGTAATATTCCATCTATAATTCTCTGGGGACCACCCGGTTCGGGAAAAACAACGCTTGCAAGAATAATTGCTGAAGGGAGCTCATCCGATTTTATTCAGATAAGTGCTGTAACTTCTGGAGTAAAAGATGTTAAAGAAGTTATAGATAGAGCAACTTACAATAAAAAATATAAAAGTAAAAAGACCATCCTATTCATTGATGAAATACACAGGTTCAACAAAGCTCAACAGGATGTTTTACTTCACAGTGTAGAAAACGGAACCCTTACTTTAATAGGAGCAACCACTGAAAACCCCTCTTTTGAAATCATCTCGCCATTACTTTCAAGATGCAGGCTTTATCGGCTGGAACCACTTAATTATGATGAACTCGATAAAATATACAGACGAGCTATAAAAAAGGATAAAGAATTAAAAAAATTAAAAATTAACCTCATAGAAAATGCAAAGGAACTCCTTCTTTTGCATTCTGGAGGTGATGCAAGAATCCTGCTCAACTGTATTGAACAGGCAGTTAAAACTATAAAACCTGATAAAAATGGTATAATAACAATAGAAAAATCAACTATCGAGAACATTTTTCAAAAAAGGTCACTCCTTTACGATAAAAAAGGAGATTACCATTATGACCTTATTTCCGCTTTTATAAAAAGTGTAAGGGGTAGTGACCCGGACGCTGCTCTTTTCTGGATGGTAAGAATGCTTGAAGGTGGAGAAGACCCCAAATTCATTGCAAGAAGGATGATTATACTTGCATCAGAAGATATTGGTAATGCAGACCCCTATGCTCTTACTCTGGCAACATCAACATTTACTGCGATTGATTATGTTGGTATGCCTGAAGCTGAAATAATACTTTCACAAACAGCAACATATCTTGCTTCTGCACCAAAAAGTAATTCTGCTATTAAGAGCCTTAAAAATGTTAAAGAAGAAATAAAAAATGAGCCTGATTCACCTGTTCCACTTCACCTGAGAAACCCGACAACAAAAGTCCATAAAAGTATGAACTATGGAAAAAATTATAAATACCCCCACCAATACAAAAACCACTTCATAAAACAGGTGTATTTACCGGAAAAATTTAAAGATAAGATATTTTATGAACCCTCTGACTCCGGAAGAGAAAAAATTATAAAAGAACGCCTTGAAAAATTATGGGAAAAAAGAAGAAAAAAATAAAATATACCTGTTAAAACATAATAC
>QNDJ01000040.1 GCA_003644825.1 Candidatus Zhuqueibacterota bacterium
AAAGAAATCAGTGATTATAAAAATAAAATCAAAAATATTGAATCTTATTCCAAACAGATAGATTTATTAAATCGTCAGATAGAAGAGCTCAAAAAAAAGAATGAGAGTAATAAAAGTAAGATATTAACAAAACAAAAAATTGTTCTGGTATCGGATGAAATAGGTAGAAGAGCAAAAGAGTTTAACCTTGATATAAGGGATATTAAACCTGAAAAAACAGCTCTGTTTTCTGATTCAAGTTCGACCGGGATGATTTCACGTATGCCTTTTAAGTTATTTATCAGGGGAAAGTTTTTTGATTTTGGAAAGTTTCTTGAGACCTTTGATGAATTTCCTTTTTTAATTAAAGCAGGACCTGTGTCAATGTCCACCGACGATGATACATATCCTGAACTTTTTATTGAAGCAATTGTTTATGTATATTTTTATAAAGAATGAAATTAAGACAAAAAATATTACTGGGTATTCTGATAGGTGTTCTGGGATATTATGTATATGCTAATTTTATAGTTTCTAAATCCAGGGCTCCTGCTCCTAAAAATGTTCAACAGGTAGGAAAGATACCTTTACAACAGAATGCCAGAAGACAGGTTCCTGCAGAAACGAAAAATAATATTAAGGATACTACGAAAAAAGAGTTTATAACACCTGTATTATTGGGATGGAAAAGAGACCCATTTTATAGAGAAAGAAAGATTGAAATTACGGGAAAGGACACTACCAGTAAAAACAGAATTGCAAATCTTGTACTTAATGGAATTATGGGAGATGGTGAAAATTTTATTGTTACAATAAATGGTGAGTTTTACCGGAAGGGTGATTTAATTGATGGAACTTTAAAAGTTGTGGCAGTAGGAAAAAATTATGTTGTTTTAAGGGAGGATGGGAGAGATTATATACTCCGATTAGGAGGTTTTTAATATTTAATTTTATATGTTTTGCCCGGGAGGTGTGCTATAATGAAATCTCTATATTTTAAAATAATTATATTATTGGTTCTGATGCTGTTAATTTTACCTGATTTATCATCTGGTCAGGTTAATCGGTTTAAAGAACTAAAGATATTTGAAAGCGATACACTTTTTACTTTTGAACTGGTTTGCAGTAAAAAGCCTTTTTATAGTTATTTTACTTATGAGGATCCTGCTCAGGAAGTACCGTTTAAATTAATAGTGGATTTAAAAAACACCAGGATTGAACTTAAAAAAAAGAAATATGAAATAAACAGAGGACCACTTTACAGGGTTAGAACAAGCCAGTGGTTACTCAAACCTGCAGTTGTAAGAATTGTTTTTGACCTGATTGATAAAATTAATTTTGATATTAAATATACTCAGAATGGTCTGGCTGTGGTACTGTCAGGGTTTAAGAAAGCCGAAAGAAAAATTTTAGCTGTTAAACCTTCTCCAGAAAAGAAAGAAATAAAACAACAATTAAAAGAGAAATTTATCAGGGTGATGAATTATAAGAATACTTCTCTTGTGACTGTTTTAAGGGCGTTCAGTGAACTCCACAATTTAAATATAATTCTTGCTAAGGATGTTTCACCCCAGGATAATATTACAGTGAATTTGAGGAATGTTCCTGTAGAGGGTGCTCTTGATGCTATATTGAAGGCAAATGATTATAATTATGTTAAAAAGGGTAATATATGTTTAATAAAGGGTAAAGATACGAGGATAATAGGTGATATGGTTACAGAAATAATTAAGTTAAACTACATAGATGCGGGAGATATATCCAAGAATCTGGAGAGCCTGAAGTCGGATAATGGCAGTATTGAGACATTTGTCAGGAGTCCTATTGGTCAGCTTGGTTTATCGGTTCCGACGGGTGGTGGTGGAGCTGGAGGTGCTGGAGGTGGAATGCAAAGTGCTCTAAGTGGACTTGTAGGAGCCGGTCAGGCTCAGGCTGGTGGTGCTGCAGTAGCAGGTGGAGGACCGGGTGGTGGACCTGGTGGAGCAGCAGCTCCAACAGGAAGGTCTGACATATTGATTATTACCGATTGTCCTGAAATTGTTCAAAAAATGAAAGCTCTGGTGAAAGAACTGGATGTTCCAGTGCCGCAGATTAATATAGAAGTAAGACTTATTGAAACAAGATTGGATGAAAAGAATAAATGGGGAATAAACTGGACAGCAATAATGGAAGCTGTAGGTGTAGGTGGCTATCCAACGGGTCTGGGAATGGGTAGAGGAATGGAGGGTGTTGGTGGTGCAGCTGCTGGTGGTGTGGCTGGTGGTGGTGCTGCGGGTGCAGGTGGAATGCAGGTTCCAGGACTTCCTTTAAAAATAAATAACTTCAGATTCGGAACCCTTGCTTTTAATCAGTTTAAAATTGTTCTTGAATTGCTGGAACAGCAGGGAAACACCAAGTTGCTTAATCAACCGAGTATTACCACTCTTGATAATCAACAGGCAGATATTGCTGTTGGAACATTAATTCCAATTGAAGTAACACAGGTTGGAATGGGTGGATTAGGTGGATTCGGTGGTGCTGCAGGTGGTGCAGCAGCAGGTGGTATGGGAGGAGCAGGTGCTATGGGTGGGGCTATTACCACAATACAACATCAGAGTGTTGCAATTTCTCTTTCTGTTATCCCCCATGTAAATGAAGGTAAATATATAACGTTATGGGTTCAGCCAAAAGTTCAGGAAATTTCCGGGTTTACAGGTAAGAATAATGACTTACCAATAACTACGACTCGAACAGCTACCACTCAGGTTCAGGTAAAAGACGGAGATGTTGTTGTTATTGGGGGATTAATAAAAGAAGATAAAATTAAAACAGTAAAAAAGGTTAAGTTTCTTGGAGATATTCCACTTATTGGTAATTTGTTTAAAAGCAGTAATGTAGATACAAGAAGGAGTGAGCTGGTTATATTTATTTCTCCGAAGATATCACCGGTATTGAGCAAAAAAAGTGAATAGAAAAATAAAGTGTAATGGGTAGTAAAATGAAAAAGATGAGTATAAACAAACTGTTAAAATATGCTGTTGATATAGAAGCCTCTGATTTACATTTGACAGCTGGTTATCCGCCTGTTATAAGATTGGATGGAATCCTGAACAAAATTGACCTTCCTCAATTAGGTAAAGAAGAAATTAAAAGTATGGTATATGAGATAATGACTGAAGACCAGATTAAAAGGTTTGAAAAAGAAAAAGAAATAGATTTTGCCTATTCTATTTCTAAGGTTGCACGATTTAGAACGAATGTTTATCATCAGATGAGAGGTATAGGTGTAGCGTTCAGAATAATACCTAATAAGATTATGACCCTTGATGAGCTGGGTGTCCCGGAGGGTGTGTTTACTCTTGCAAGAAGAAAAAAAGGATTGATTCTTGTTACGGGCCCCACTGGTTCAGGAAAATCTACAACCCTTGCTGCAATTATAAATTTAATTAATAAAGAAAGAAAAGACCATATTTTAACCATTGAAGACCCGATAGAATATGTTCATACAGGTATTAATTGTATGATTAATCAAAGGGAAATAGGGCGGGATTCTCATTCATTTTCTGCTGCTCTTCGTTCTGCATTAAGAGAAGACCCTGATGTTATTCTTGTAGGAGAGATGAGAGACCTGGAAACAATAGCCCTTGCTATTACTGCAGCGGAGACGGGGCATCTGGTACTTGCTACGTTACATACAAGCAGTGCTCCTGAAACCGTGGACAGGGTTATTGATGTTTTTCCATCTGACCAGCAAAATCAGATAAGAGCAGTATTTGCCAGTACTATTGAAGGTGTTATTTCTCAAAAACTTATTCCTAAAAAAGGTGGAAGAGGGCGAACTGCTGCAATGGAGATAATGATTGCCACTCCGGCTATCAGGAACCTTATAAGAGAAAGAAAAACATACCAGATGACCACTGTAATTCAAACTGGAACTGAGTATGGAATGCAGACTTTCGATCAGGGATTGATGAATTTATTGATTGAAAATAGAATCGATAAAAATACGGCGGTTGTACATGCCAACGAAAAAAGAGTCTTTAAGGATTGGAAGGGTGTTACTCGAAATATTTTGCAACACGTAAAAGGAGTAAAATCCTGATGAAGTATTTTTATGGCAATAATCGGCTTGTTTTTATATTTTTATTTGTTTTCTTATTTATTGTTTTCTATTATTTGAGCTGTCAGAAAAAAGGGTTGGTTGACCCGTCACAATCAATTAGAGAGAATATTGTCATAATTTCAAAGATTGTTTCTGATAAAAGTGAGTTAAAAATTGGTGGAGAGATTGCTCACATTTCTGCTTATATTATTAATGGTAATAGGGAACCGGCTCAGAATTGTCTTGTTTTTTTTGAGTGTAAGCAGGGTGAAATCACTCCATCTGACTCTACAGATATTAAAGGTATTGCAACAGCAGAATATTTCAGCGGTGCGACACCAGGATATGATACTATATCGGTAAAAATTAAAAGTATTAACGGAAAGATAATTAGTGATTCGATTTTTGTTCAACTATTATATACATCCGTTTTAGAGTTATCATCTGAAGAAGCTGTAATTTTAGCTGATGGTGAAAGCACAACAAAAATTGATATTTTACTGAGGGATGGTGCAGGGAATCCTGTTCCTGACCAGACAATTCTTCTATCTTCTGATTATGGTTCAATCGATAATCAGGTTACAACAGATTTTAGAGGTAAAGCTGAAGCAACATACACGGCTCCTTCTTCAAATGAAAATATCACTGATAATATATATGCAATTCTGTCAGAAGGTGCAGGAAAAATATCTACAGGTGGAAAAGTCGGTCAGAAAAGTAATATAATACTGTTTAAGGATATTAATAATTTTAAAAATAATCTTAAGAAATTTAAATCGGATGTTAGAAAAAATAAAAATCATTTTTCATTTTTAGGAAAGTATGCTGGAGAAAAGGCAGATACAATTTCAATAAACCTGAAAGGTGTAAATCTTTCCCTTAAGGCAATACCGGACTCAATAGAAGCTGATGGAAAAAGTGTGTCTTCAATTGTGGCTACTTTAAAGACGGCAGATGATAGTCTTTTAACAGGAAAAGAGGTCAAATTTTTTGCAAGTTCTGGAACTTTATTGAGTTTGTCTTCGATAACGGATGAAAACGGAGAAGCAAGAACAGAATTACAGAGCACAGATCAACCTGGTAAATCAAAAGTTACTGCAGAGTTTGGTAAGGGTATTACCGATGAAATAATTGTAAATTTTACAGAGATGTCAGGTGTTCAGATTAAACTAAATGCAAATCCTAATTCTATCAGGGCAGATGGTATAGAAACATCTACAATAAGAGCTGTATTGAAAAATTCAAAAAATAACCCGATAACAGGTGTTCAAATAAATTTTACAACTACAATAGGTAATATTGCTGCTACCGGGGTTACGGATGATATGGGAATTGCAGAAGTTGAGCTTATAAGTGAGCGAAGAAACGGGATTGCAGAAGTTGTTGCAACATATAGAAACGTGAGTGATACAACAAAAGTTATATTTGAAGGTATTGACCTCTCAGTACGGGTATCACCTAAAAATGTAATAGCTGATAATATTACAACATCGGCTGTAATTGTTACAGTGAAAGATGCAGCAAATGTTCCTATTGAAAATGAAAGGGTCGTTATTACAACTGACCTTGGAGAATTGAAATATGGTTCAGGTTATACTGATGCGAAAGGTGAATTTATAGATTCAATAAAAAGCGATGTTCCAGGAGAAGCAGAAATAAGGGTTCAATCTGCTGGTGCTTTAAGCAGTACGACTGTGTCTTTCACGGGTCATCAATTTACCCTTGAATCTACCTCTTTAGTTTTTACTGCCGGGATAGAATCTACAACTGTTGTTGCAACTATAAAAGACACAATAGGAATGCCCCTGGAAAATGTTCCTATTTCGTTCAGTACCAGCCTTGGATATTTTGTGAGTTCTGATTCTATTACAAATTATGAAGGTAAAGCTTATGCGGTTTTAGCCAGTTCAGGAGCGGGTGTTGCCACGGTTACAGGTGTTGCAAAAATCGATGGTAATGTGATAACAAAAAGTATACAGATCAGTATCACTTCAGCTCCTCCCCATAATTTATTATTTCAAGCAGAGCGTTCAGTTGTTAAAATTAATGGTGGAACAACTTTATTAACGGCAACAGTTACAGATGTGGGTGGTAACCCTGTGTCAAACACCACAGTGAGTTTTACTATAGAGAAAGGACCAAGAGGAGGAGAATTTTTAGACCCCGCAATTGAGGTTACAGATGACCATGGTGTAGCTACAACAACGTTTACAAGTGGCAATATTGGTAGTTCAAGAATTAATGATGTAGAAGTTTTAGCGAGGGTTCAGGGGACCAATATAAATCCTGCAAAAGTTTATCTGACAATTGCTGGTGCTCCAAAATCAATTACTGTAGGGTTTTCTACGCCACCGACTGACAATGGGGATGGAACATACAGCCTTCCAGTTGTTGCAATTGTATCAGATATAAATGGAAACCCGGTGATTGATGGAACGCTGGTGTTTTTTACGCAATCTCCTGTAATAGGAAATATTAAAAGTCCGATAGAAACAGCAGACGGAAAAGCAACCACACAACTGGTATATCCAGCTAATAAGGCTTCATCTTTTATAGAGATTATAGGAACAAGTAAGGGAATATCTGATACTGTAAGCCTTAATTTGCCAGGAATGTCTGGAGTTGTGGGTTCTGTTAAATTACAACTTCCAGCCGGTGCCAGTAAAAAGATACTGGGGAATGGTGAGGATAAAACTACAATAGGTGCTCTTGTTAAAGATACGGGAGACAATCCAGTCGGGGATGTTATTGTTAATTTTAAGATTATAAATAATACAGGCACGATTGAGAGTTCAGCTATATCAGGTACCCAGCTTACAGCTGAAGGAACTACAAACCCTAACTGGGGTTTTGCATTTGTAACAGTCACTTCAGAAGCCTGCACTACAGACAAGTTTCCTATTATTGTTGCTACTGTTTCTGGATTTTCTGATACCTTTTATTCTGATAGTAATAAAGGTATAATTTTTGCCGGAATAGATTTAAATGCTTACCCTGAAAAAGATACAGTAAGATTGGGCGAAAAAACCAATATTAATGTTATTTTAAAGGAAACAACAAGTAAAGTTGCCATTTCTAATGCTGTTATAAAATTTGGTGCTACCAGAGGAACAATAAGGAATATGGAGATTACAGATAACACAGGAAGGTTAGCACAGCCTGTAGAATTTGAAGCTGGTAATGTTCCTGGGACTGCAGAGATTAATGTTAGTTATGGTTCTACTATTGAAAAAAAAATTAATGTAGAAATTATAAAAGTTGAGCCTTATGATGTTGAGTTTATTGATGAGGTTTCGTCTATTCTTGCGGATGGGGTAAGTAAGGATACACTTACGGTCAGGGTGAAGGACAGGACGGGTAATTTGCTTTCTGGTGAGGTTGTTAGTTTCAGTATACAGGATGGTGCAGTGGAGTCTTCACAGGTATTAACGGATGAGAATGGTGAGGCATCAGTTATTATTACGAGTAAGGCGAGTTCGGAGGATATTACAACGGTATTGGTTGGAACGGCTAGTGGTGTATCTGATACGTTGAGTGTTGAGTTCAGGGGTATAACCTTTACACTTGAGGCTGATCCTGATTCTATTTCTGCTAATGGGGAGTCAACTTCTCAGATAAAGGCGAGTCTTTATGAGACTACAAGCAGGGGGTTAATTAATCAGGGTACTGTTTATTTTAAATCTGATAAGGGAGTGTTGCTGTCAAGTTCGGGTGAAGTTTCTTCTGGTGAAGCGATAACTACTTTAAGGAGCAGTAATGAAGTAGGTATAGCTACGATTACAGGTATATATGGTGATACGTTGTTAGCATCGGTAGAGGTTAAGTTTATGGAGATTGAGCCTTATGATGTTGAGTTTATAGATGAGGGTTCATCTATTCTTGCGGATGGGGTGAGTAAGGATACACTTACGGTCAGGGTGAAGGACAGGACTGGTAATTTGCTTTCTGGTGAGGTTGTTAGTTTTAGTATACAGGATGGTTCAGTGGAGTCTTCACAGGTATTAACGGATGAGAATGGTGAGGCATCAGTTATTATTACGAGTAAGGCGAGTTTGGAGGATATTACAACGATGCTGGTTGCAACGGCTGGTGGTATATCTGATACGTTGAGTGTTGAGTTCAGGGGTATAACCTTTACACTTGAGGCTAATCCTTCATCAATTGTTGCAAATGAAAGATCAACTTCTCAAATAACAGCAAAGTTATATGAAACGACAAATCATAGGTTAATAAATCAGGGAACTGTATATTTTAATACTGATAAAGGTGTGTTACTGAACAGTTCGTCTGATGTTATAAATGGAGAAGCTTCTGCTGTGTTGAAAAGCAGTAAAGAAACAGGAACAGCTACAGTTTCTGCCCTCTATGGAGACACATTAAGTAATAAAACAATGGTTGAGTTCACACCATCAACACCCGGGTTCATCACTTTAAGTTCTGATACAAGTTCTATTATTGTAAAGGGAGCAGGTGGTAATGAATATGCCCATATTTCCGCTTTTGTAGCAGATGTTAATGGAGATACAATAGTAAATGGAACTGATGTGTTTTTTACAACAAATCTTGGTGTCTTTTCAAATGGTTTGAATTATCAGAATAAAGAAACTGTCGATGGTGTTGCTACTGTTGTATTAAAAAGCGATACAGTTTCAGGAAATGTAAAGATTGTTGCAGTAAGTGGTAGCGTAACCCAGGAAAAATATCTTCTTACGATTCTTCCTGGAGAAGTAGATACTATTGAGATAAGTAATGACTCACTGGCAACAAACATAGGAGGTGGTATTTATACAATTCAGGTTTCAGCAATTGTTAAGGATATGTATGGAAATCCTGTAATAGATGGAACAGTTGTTAATTTTTCGCTTGATTCTACTGCAACTGGTGAAGGGCCTTATGGAGTAATTACGACGCAGACAGTTACTTCAGGTGGTATTGCTAATGCGACTTTAAGTTATGGAGCACAGTATGCTGGTAAAGGAACGAGTATTATTGCTTCGGTTAATAATAAAGCAACAAAGAGAGAGATTATTTTACCTTATGCCCAATAAAAATTTGTTATTCTAACTTTTATGTTGAACAGTATTTTAATAACTGATTATAAATAAGTATTTAA
>QNDJ01000041.1 GCA_003644825.1 Candidatus Zhuqueibacterota bacterium
ATATCAGGATATCCTCGGTTTCAGTGCTTCGTACAATAAGGGTAGTTCTGGTTAGTTTAACCATATTTTCAATTCTTTTAGCAAATTTTTCTTCGTTACCCTTTTCAGGCACAGCGGTTCCGAGGATTGTGAGGTCTGTATTATGAGATAGTTTACCCAGGACTTCTTCGATAGGTTGTTCTGATGATTCTCTTGTGAGGATTTTTACTTCGGCATTTAATCTTGCATTTTCCAGTAATCTTTTAATATTGGCCTGAGCCTTATCGGTTCCTTTAGGGTTGTCGATTACCATAAGGATTCTAATTTTTGCTCTTCTCCATAACGAATTTAGAGTGATGAGATAAGCAATTAAAATCATCATCATTCCATTACCACCTTTACCTCCCCACCATATATCTATAGTTTTGTGATTTCCGAACTCTTTTTTTTCGTCGAATTTTAATATTAACACACTTTTTTTTAGTCTTACGAGGTCTCTGACAAGGGACATCAGATTTGTTTGTTTGAGGGGTTCTCTGCTCCATCCGAAAAGGGTTACATTCGGATTTAAGCCTCCTATACCGTGGGATTGAGCAATAACCCTGACACCTTCAGTAAATTCTTTGACGATTTCTACTTTTCCAAAAGCTTTAAGGTTGTTTTCTTTGATAAATTGTTTGATATTTTTATAGGCGATTTCTTTCATTCCTTTACTTGAATCAGAATTGATATCTCCTGTTACAATCTGAAATAGAGTTATTAATCCTTTGCCTTTACTGAGCCATTCTGCCAGCAAAGTCAACGGCCTGCGATACTGGGGTAGTCCGGTAAAAACCATTATATTTGGTCTCCAGTTTTTAGGTGACCAGGGAGTTGATTCAAGCTTAAGAAGAGCAAATCTGGAAAGTTCAAACCATATACCACTTCGGACATCACCCCATACCTGGTTTAAGGAACGGCGTTCAAGAAGAAAAAATATTCCATAACTTATAATAATTGCAATAATGGTAGCAGATGCATTAATCAGGAACATTGTGTAGTAGCAACCAAAAGCTCCCAGAATCGAGATTATCCAGTGAACTTTCAACTTTGGCCTATAACTCGGGTTTCCGACCATTTTCTCAAAACCTGCTGTAAAGTTAACCATCCCGTATGTATTTAGAAAAAACATCGTAATAATTGTAGCTACAAAGTTGAGGTTTCCAAGTTGAATAATGAAAATAGCTATCAAAAATGTTGTTATGACCCCGATTCTAGGCTCTGTTTTGCTACCAAGCTTCAGGCTAAAAAACCTCGGAAGAATATTATCAAGAGAAAGAGCTTGAAGGGTTCGTGGTGCAGCAACAATGCTTCCCAGGGCAGACGAAAGTGTTGATGCCCACACTCCTACAAGAATTAATTCAGGAATAAGAGATATTCTTTTCATAACAAGGTTGTCGGTAATAAGTAGATTTACCGGGACATTTGAAGAGAGCCTGTATGCTGTAAAAATATAAATAAGAAAAGTTATCCCTATTGATAGTAATGTGCCTCTTGGTATACTTTTTGAAGGGTTTTTTAAGTCACCGGACATACTTACACCTGTCATTATTCCGGTAACAGCAGGAAAAAATACGGCGAAAACCTTCCAGAATGTATATCCCTCTGTATAGTGTGATGTATAATTTATTACAATATTCGGGTTTACAGGTCCAGCAAAAAATGAAATGAGAGATAAACTTAAAATACTTAAAATAACATATTGTATTTTTATAGCGAAACTTGCACCTATATATGCTATTATCCCGAAAATGATACAAACGATTGATGAGATGAGTTTTAAATTATGAAAAGGAAAACTGCTTATAATTGATTCGCTGAATCCTATTATGTAGAATGCCACAGAAATTGCCTGGGATAAATACAGCGGGATACCAATACTGCCCCCTATTTCAAGGCCAAGGCTTCTGGATATAAGATAATATGAACCTCCGGTTTTAACTTCAATATTTGTAGATATTGCAGAAAGAGAAAGCCCCGTTAACAATGTTATAAAATTTGAAAGGACTATTATTAGAAGTGCACCTTTTAAACCAGCATTACCAACAACCCAGCCTATTCTCAGGAATAGTATTATTCCTAAAATCGTTAGTACATTCGGTGTAAATACACCACCAAAAGTACCAAATCTTCTTGTTGGATGTTCTTTATTCAATAAATAATATGGATTTTAAAAATGATAATTTAAAATACAAAAGAAATTATTAATTCGCAACATAAATAAGATTCTGACTTTTTGAAGATAGTGTATTGGGAATATAGAATAAATTACAAGTATTGTGTAATATATATTATAGATATTCGATAATTATTTTTTGCCTTATTATTATTGAAATTTATTGTATTTTAATTTTAAAATCTTAAATTGTATTTTTCAATAAAGATAAATCACAGCTTTAAGGAAATGATTATGTTAAATGAAATTAGAGAAAAATTCAGGAAAATAGTAGATGAAAATAATCTGTTAAATGAAGAAATTTTTATTAAAGCAAGGGTTTTAACCCCTGAAGAGGCGATAGGAAATCCCGAAGAAAAAGACTTTCCTCTTTTGAAAGGTAAAGAAAGAATGATACAGGCTGATTTTAAAGGTTCTTATGGGCAGGCTTTTACAGATATGTACGGGAATTTTCAGGGTAAAATTTCTGATATTGTTGCTATGGAGTTGAAAAATAATTACAGAAGAGCTTTATTTGTTGCTTCCATAAATGCTGTAATGAGGTATTTAAAGCTGATTGAAAAAACAATACATTGTAAAGATGAAGAACCTTTTGAATGCAGTCAAATGATAGAGAAATTTATTTTAGAAAATTATCCTGAAGTAAAAAAAATTGCACTCGTCGGGTATCAACCGGCTTTTGTACAGGTTTTATCAAAAAGATTTGTTTTAAATGTTCTGGACCTGGACAGAGATAATACAGGTAAAATGAAGTTTGGAGTTCCTATTCTAAACGGGAATGTTTGCACTGAAGATACTATTAAATGGGGTGATATTGTTTTAGTTACCGGTTCTGTTTTTGTTAATGGAACAATTGATGAAATCGTTCGATACAAGAACGTTGATAGAATATTCTTTTACGGTGTAACAGTTGCAGGCATTGCGGAGTTACTTCATCTTAATAGATTGTGTTTTAAAGGTCATTAAATAACAGGAGGAAATATGAAAGATATAAGCGATATGGGGCTGGAAACAAAGGTTATTCATGCGGGTCAGGAAGTTGACCCTCATACGGGATGTGTTACTGTTCCGATATATCAAACTTCAACATTCGCATTTAAAAATGCTGAAGATGGAGCAGAAAAATTTTCAGGAAAAAAGAAGGGATATATTTATACAAGAATCGGAAATCCAACAATAAAAGCCCTTGAAGAATGTGTTACGGTGCTTGAAAATGGATATGCAGGACTTGCTACATCATCAGGAATGTCTGCTGTCAATGCGGTTTATACGGCTTTTCTTGATAGAGGAGACCATATAGTAAGCACAAGCGCAGTATATGGACCGTCAAGAGTTGTTATTGAAAGGGAGTATTCAAGATTTGGTATTGAGTATAGTTTTGTAAAAACGGAAAATCTGGAAGAGGTTGAAAAAGCAATAAAACCAAATACCAAATTACTGTTTATCGAAACACCTGCCAATCCCACTATATCCATAACGGATATTTCGGGGTGTGCAGAGATTGCAAGAAAACATAACATTCCTCTTGTTGTGGATAATACATTTATGAGTCCATACCTTCAGAGGCCTCTTGAGCTTGGAGCGGATATTGTAATTCATAGTATGACTAAGTTTTTAAATGGGCATAGTGATGTAGTTGCAGGGATAATTATTACAAAAGATAAAGAACATTATAAAAGATTGAAAAAAGTGCTGGTTAATTTTGGTGGTACTATAGACCCAACCCAGGCGTGGCTTGTGTTAAGGGGTATAAAAACTCTTGTTTTGAGGGTTGAGAAAAGTCAATCAAATGCTATGAAGATTGCAGAATTTCTCGAGAATCACCCTAAAGTTGAATGGGTCAGGTATCCAGGGCTTAAATCTCATCCTCAGTATGAAATTGCTAAAAAGCAACAGGATGGTCCGGGAGCCCTGATGAGTTTCGAGGTGAAAGGTGGTATTGCAGGTGGTAAAACTGTAATGGATAATGTAAATATTATTACTCTGGCGGTTTCTCTTGGTGGTATAGAGTCTCTTATTCAACATCCGGCTTCAATGACGCATTCAACCGTTCCAAAAGAAGAAAGAGAAGAAGCTGGTATTACAGATGGATTGGTAAGATTGTCTGTCGGGTGTGAAGATTCCAAAGACCTTATAGATGATCTGGCCGGGGCTCTTGAAAAAATTAAATTGCAATTAAAAGATAATTGAGGTTTAGAAAATATAAGATTAATTACAGGAGGTTAAGGGTGGAAGAAAAAAAAGAATGCAGTACCTGTAAGGATGATTCCTGCTCTGCAAAAACAAGAAAACCAAAAGAAAGCGAAAAAGAATATCTTGAAAGACAGAAAATAAGCAGCAGAATGTGTCAGATTGATAAGAAGTTTATGGTTCTCAGTGGAAAAGGTGGTGTTGGTAAAAGCACAGTTGCAGTTAATCTTGCTTTTTCTATTTCATCTAAAGGTAAAAAAGTAGGGTTAATGGATATAGATATACATGGACCGAGCATCCCTAAAATGCTGAATCTTGAAAAAAGTGCTGTTATGGTGGAAAATAATACCATAATTCCTGTTCAGTTCAGCCCAAACCTTAAAGTTATGTCTATAGGGTTTTTCCTCAGGCATACCGATGATGCAGTTATATGGAGGGGTCCTTTGAAAATAAGCCTTATCAAACAGTTTTTAGGTGATGTCGATTGGGGCAAACTTGACTATCTAATCATTGATTCCCCCCCGGGAACTGGAGATGAACCCTTAACAATAGGTCAAATTATTAATGATTTGACCGGTGTTATTATAGTTACCACTCCTCAGGATCTGGCACTGCTTGATGTGAGGAAATCAATTACCTTCTGCAGACAGGTTGGTATTCCGGTTACAGGTGTTATTGAGAATATGAGTGGTCTTATCTGTCCTCATTGTGGAAAAAAAATTGATGTCTTCAAAAGTGAGGGTGGTAAAGCAATGGCTGATGATATGGGCGTTCCGTTTCTCGGTTCAATTCCAATTGATAATCATATAGTTGAGACGGGTGATCAGGGTATTCCTTTTGCTTTCAAATATTTTAAGAGTGACGCCGGTACTGCTATGGAGAAAATTTCAGAGAAAATAATAAAAATCTGAATGTAAACCCCTGAAAAGTTGAACTTTAATCTCGTATTGAATATTTATCAGGGTTATTATAACTCTATTGATGATCTATAGTCTTTTTATTAAAAGTGAAAAAGATTTATGTATTTTTCAGACTTAATAATTTTAATAGGAACTCTATAACAGCGCTGATATCTTCTTTAAATGAAGTAAATAACCCGCAGATAAAATTCATAAAAGATGGAAATGAGATTGATAATGTGCTGAAACTATCCGAGCTTAAGGTTATATGTTATTCATTTTCAACGCCTGAATTACTGAATGTAAAGAAAGAGATTGCTTTTATCAGGTCTCTTAAATCTTCGAACTGTCTGTTAGTAGCGGGGGGTCCTCATCCAACAGCAGACCCGGAAGGAACTCTAAAGCTCGGTTTTGATTATTGTTTTGTTGGAGAAAGTGAAAAAACGTTCTGCAGGTTTATATTAAAAATACAGAAAAAAGAATTTCCTGCAGGTTCAATAATTTTTCAGGGCAATGAAATAGTTGATATTAATGATTATTATCCTGTTTTGCCCAAGTATAATCTTGTTCCCCCATTAGAAATAACAAGAGGGTGTATAAGAAAATGTTCATACTGTCAAACACCCGATATATTCGGTAATAAATTGAGACACAGAAACATTGAAAACGTGTTTAAGAGTCTGAAAATAGCTTCTTTAAACAGCAGAAAAAGAACCTGGTTTATAAGCCCCAATGCCTTCAGTTACGGAACAAATGATTATACAAAACCAAGTGTTGATTCGATTAAAATGTTGCTCGAAATAGCTCGAAAGGCAGGAATTAACGAAATATTTTTCGGGAGTTTTCCTGCTGAAGTTTGTCCGGAATCGGTTAATGAGGAAATTCTCCAGATTGTAAAAAGATACTGTAAGAATAAGAGAATAATAATTGGTGTTCAGTCAGTTAGTGAAAGAACTTTAAAATCTTTGAACAGATTTTCTTCTATATCTGAAATAAAAAGAGCAGTATATCTTGTGAAAAAAACAGGTTTTATACCAGTACTCGATTTTATATTTGGTTTACCGGACGAAAATGAATCAGAAATAAGAGAAACTTTAACATTGATCAGCTATTTAATAAAAGAATACAGAGCTCAAATTCATGCTCACACATATATTCCACTCCCGTCAACGCCTTTCTGGCATAAGGAACCCGTAAGATTAAAAAAATATGTAAAAGAGTTCTTACTGGATTTAGAATACAGGAAAAAACTGTTTGGAGACTGGAAAGAACAGGAAATTTTATCAAAAAATATTCTAAAGTGGAAAGAAAAAGGTTTAATTACTGTATAATAAGTATAGGAGAAAGAATACAATGAAGAAAATCATAGTAATCGTATCTATTTTTTTAATATTTCCTTATATTTGCCTTTCACAACAGGTGCAAAAAAGAACCCCTACGATTGATGAATTGTTGAGTCTCAAGAGTCTGGGTAGCACTGCAATTTCTCCAGATGGAAAATATGTAGCATATTCAGTAAGAGAAACAGACTGGAAACATAACAGATATATATCTCAGATATGGATTGCTGAAATAGAAACAGGAGAGAACTTTCAGCTTACAAGAGGAAAAAACTCTGCTGGAAGTTTTAGATGGTCACCGGATGGAAAATGGCTGGCTTTTCTCACACAAAGAGATATGCCTGCTGAAGGAACTGCACCCGGAGAAAAGAAAAATGGTAAAATTGCTTCTACTCAAATCTGGTTAATTTCACCGAGAGGAGGTGAAGCTTTTCCCCTTACAAAATGTGAGAGAAGCATTATCAGTTTCAGATGGTCACCGAATGGTAAAAAAATTGCCTATACAACCTCACAACCTCAATCAAAAAAAATGAAAAACAGAAAAGAAAAATACAGTGATTTTAAAATAGTCGAAAAAGATTATACAATGAATGAATTGTGGGTTATTGATATAAATACTGGAAAAACAAAAAAATTGATTTCTGAAAAAGATAAAAATATAAATCAGTTTTCCTGGTCTCCAGATGGAAGTAAATTTGCCCTTACAATAGTTACTGACCCAACACCAAAAGGATTTGAAACAGCTGATATTTATATATTCAACCAGGTGGATAGCTCATTAGAAAAACTGGTTTCCTATAAAGGGCCGGACAGTTCACCTGTATGGTCACCAGATGGATACTATATTGCTTTTAATTCCAGTATGGGAAGAAATGATTTTTATTATTGCAACACTGAAATATGCATTGTACGGGTTGATGGGGGAAAAGTTGAAAAACTTACTGGAGATTTTGATGAAAATGCTTACATAATGAGCTGGGAAGAAAAAGGTATATATTTTACTGCATTACAGAGAACTTATTATCATCTTTTTCTTTTAAACCCTTTGACAAAAAAGATAAAGAGGATAACAGAATCCTATGAATTTTTTGGGTATTCTTATTCTCTTTCAAAAGATTTAAATTTGATGACTTTTGTAAGTGCAGATGCTGAACATATTGGTGAAGTGTGTTATTCGATGGTGGATAATTTTCAGCCTCACAGACTTACTGATATGAATGACCAGATTAAAGATTTTACACTGGGAAAAAGGGAACTTATTCGTTGGGTTTCAAAAGATGGAACGGAAATTGAAGGTGTCCTGTATAAACCTGCTGATTTTGACCCCGGGAAAAAATATCCACTTCTTGTAATTATTCATGGAGGTCCTACAGGAATTAACAGGGCATTATTAGACCCCCAGCAGCGGTATTATCCTATTGAACAATGGCTTGCTAAAGGGGCAGTAATACTCCGTCCCAATTACAGGGGTAGTGCAGGTTACGGGGAGAAATTTCGTTCTCTAAATGTCAGAAATCTCGGTGTTGGTGATGCCTGGGATGTAATTTCTGGAGTTGATTATCTAATTTCTCTGGGTTTTGTTGATGAGAGTAGAGTTGGAGCAATGGGCTGGAGTCAGGGCGGATACATTTCTGCCTTTCTTGCTACCAATAGTAACAGATTTAAAGCTATTTCAGTTGGTGCTGGAATATCTGATTGGATGACATATTATGTTAATACAGACATTACTCCTTTTACTATCCAGTACCTTAAAGCTAATCCCTGGGATGACCCCGAGATATATGCAAAAACATCACCAATTACAAATATCAAAAATGCAACTACTCCAACACTAATACAACACGGCGAATTTGATAAAAGGGTACCAATACCCAATGGATTTGAATTATACAGAGGTTTGAAGGACCAGAATGTGCCTGTAAAAATGATTGTTTATAAAGGTTTTGGCCATGGTATTACAAAACCGAAATCTAACAGAGCTGTATTACAACATAACTGGGAATGGTTCAACAAATGGATCTGGGGGGAAGAATAATAATAAACTTTACTTTGTCCAGGGTTTAGTAGAGAAGTGTTAGTATTTATAAGAACAACTAATTAAATACTTTCAAGATTATCTTATATACTATCGCTACTTGTAGTTATATCTCTAACAGATTTGATAGAAATAACGAATTACGCAGATTAAACGAATTTATATTTTTACTGAAAATATTTTCTGGATACTTCCTGACTGTATGGTTGTGGTTATAAAAAATCTAATCTCAAGCTGGAAACTTGAGTTACCATTTTTTTATCTACAAACATTTTACCTTTACGGGGTTTAAAAAAACAACTAATCGCTCGAATTTCTCTAATTGTGTGTAAAAATAGTCTTTTCAGAGACTTTCAGATTATATTTACCTCTACCAGAATTCTATTCTGGTAATGATGTTTTAGTAGTTCTATGTAAGCAAACCAGCGCAAGTATTCCTGCTCCACAGGTTTTTATTTCTAATATTTCTTTAATTAAAGATTCCAGTGTGTTATAG
>QNDJ01000042.1 GCA_003644825.1 Candidatus Zhuqueibacterota bacterium
AAGATAAGTATGGATATTTTTTAATATCTCCTACCTTACTTTCTTTAAATAGAACTCCTGTTGGAAAGTCAGTTTATAATTATTTTTCAAGTTTTCCCAAGCCATATATTCAGAGAAAAGTTGCAGTGGACACCCTCACCAATAATATTATTTTAAAAGAGGGTTATAGAGGGAATAATTTTCTTGAGCCTATTATTATGAAGCCTGGACGGTTTAATATATATTATACGGAAAAATCTATAAGAAATAAGATTGAAAAACTGTTTTCCAATCCTTTAAGCGGTGGTGGAGATGGTGGTATAAAAAGAAAGGGACTTAATATATCAGTTCCTGTTCCAATAAAGAGTAAGGCTTTCAGAAGGGTATTTGGTGAAGGTGTTGGTCTTTCTGTTAATGGTAACATATATATAAAAGGTGGTTTTGGTCATCAATCGAGGAGTGCTGTTAGGTCGATAAGGCAGGGTTCAAATTATTCTTTTAAGCTTGAACAAACACAAAAATTTACAATCAAAGGTAAAATTGGTAATCTTATAGACGTAAAAGTTGACCAGGATTCAGAAAGAGGTTTTGAATTCGAGAATAATCTTAAGCTGAGGTTTGATGGTAAGGAAGATGAGATTTTTCAATTAATCGAAGCTGGTAATATAGGTCTTGCTCTTCCTGGAACACGGTTCGTTACTTTTAGTGGTGCGAACAGGGGTCTTTTTGGGTTTAAAACGGTTTCCAAACTGGGGGGATTTCATCTTACAACTATTGCAAGCCTTGAAAAAGGAAAAAAACAGAAACTAAGCATTAAGGGTGGACAAACATCTGAAAAAAAGATAATAAAAGATTACAATTATCTTAGGGGGGTTTATTTTTTCCTGGATGAATTTTATAGAAAAAACTACAAATTTAACAGGGATGGGTTATTAATTGCTGACCCAAATAGAGAAATAGTAGACATAGAAGTATGGAAAGCAGGTCCCAACTACAATCTTAAGCCAGAAGCAAGGGAAGCCTGGGCCTGTTACGACCCGAATAATGCTGGAATAGATACGCTTAACGGAGGAGATGCAAATAATGTAAAAGGTTATTTTATACGGCTCATTGAAAACAAGGATTACTATGTTCAGAAACAGATGGGTTATATAATTATGGACCAGCCGGTTAGTGATGAGATACTGGCTGTTGCTTTTAGAGATGTAAGCGGTAATACCTATGGTGATTTAGTTCCACCGGATAATGGTTCTTTTGTATTGAAGTTGATAAGGACGAAAAGGCCTTTTCCTACAGATAAAGCCTGGGACCTGGAGATGAAGAATGTTTACTATCTCGGGGGTAGAAACCTCAGCACAGATGGGCTGGAAATTTCCATAGTATATAATAGAACAAATACAAGAGATAAGGTTCAGGAAGATGGAAAAAACTATCTTGAGATTTTTGGGCTTGACAGAAGACAGGAAAATGGTGCCCCGGGTTCCGACGACAAGGCAGATGTGGATAACCCGAATATATTTAACCTTGCCCGGGGTGAGTTGATTATGCCCGGAGTTAGACCTTTTGACCCTGATAAAGACCCATTTCTGGATAAACCATCAGACCTGAGAGAGGACAGAAGAACCCCTGAAATCTATGACACTCTTTTTGTTAATCCGAATGATTACAACAGGTTTTCAAAGTTTGATATTGAAGTGAAATCTGCAAGTGTAAAATCTTCATATAGCCTTGGATTTAATGTTTTACCAAATAGTGAAGAGGTTTATCTGGACAATAGAAAACTTACAAAAGGTGTTGATTATGATATAGATTACGATTTTGGAACTTTGACCATTCTTAATGAGAATGCCCTCAGACCGGGAGCAAATCTTGATATCAAATATGAGAGTGGTGAGATATTTCAGGTTGATAGAAAATCCTTATTTGGTGGAAGACTTGAGTATAATTTCTGGGAAAACTCTTTTATAGGTGTTACAGGTCTGTATCTTGGAGAGAAGATTCTTGAGCAGAGGGTTAATGTCGGGCAGGAACCGGTGAGAAATTTTGTCTGGGATGTAAACACAAAACTTGATTTTGATTCTCAGTTACTAACAAAAACCCTTGATTGGTTACCGTTTGTTGAAGCAACTCAACCTTCTCATATATCTTTTGAAGGGGAGTTTGCCCAGATAAGGCCTAACTCGAATACTATGAATAACAGGGCAACCGGAGATTATAGGGGTGTTGCCTTTCTCGATGGTTTTGAAGGTAGCAAACGCTCTACTATTCTTGGACCTATGAGAAGGCAGTGGAGCCTGTCTTCGGTTCCTGTTGGAAAAAATAAAATGCACCGGGGAAGGCTTTTATATTATAACCCTTTTAAGCAGGTGTTTGTAAAAGAGATTTTCCCGAATAAAGATGTTAACAGCAGAACAAGGCAGGTAGTTAACGTTCTTGTTATGAAATTGTATCAACCTCCTTATCATTATGTTCCTCCGGATAGTATCTGGGGTGGTATTATGAGGTGGATGACTACTGGTTTAACAAATCAAACCGAAACTAAATTTGTAGATGTGTGGGTTCAGGGAAATAAAGGAAAACTTCATATTGACCTCGGGATAATCAGTGAAGATATTATTCCAAATAATAAACTGGACACCGAAGAAATTGGCATCCCGAATAATATTTTAGACCAGGGAGAGGATACCGGACTGGATGGAATTAAAGGTAAAGATGGGGAAAGTGAGGAAGAAAAACAATTTGAACTGGAAACAGGATACCCTGCCTATGACGATTGGCAATACATAGAGGCAAGTGATAATTATGATAAAATTAATGGAACTGAAAATAATGGAAGTGGAGAAAGAATCGATGGTTCAAGAGTTCCAGATACCGAAGACCTGGATAGAGATGGAAATTTAAACCTGAGAAATGATTATTTTTCTTACGAGATTACCCTCGGTGACAATACCCCTGATACTGCATATATAGCCGGTGGTAAAGACAATAAATATGGATGGAGGTTATATAGAATTCCAATAAATGATTATAAATATAGAGTGGGAAATCCTGATTTATCAATGATTGAATTTGTAAGAATATGGATAGAAGGAATTGAAGGAGATAATGAAGCAATTGTAATTTATCAGATAGAGCTTACAGGGAACAACTGGAAAGAGCTTGGTGTGGCAAAAAATGATACACTATGTTACCAGGGTGATTTTGTAAGGAATGATTCAATAGTAGCTGTAGAAGTTATAAATACTGAAGATAATGCTGAGATTTATAAATCTCCTCCAGGTGTAAAAGGACTTGAAGATAGGATAACAAGGGCAAGAGCAAAAGAACAGTCCCTCCTGATAAGGATAAATAATCTGCCACCACAATATTCTGCTGTAATCCAGAAAACTTTTTATGAAGATAAAGACCTTGTTCACTACGAAAAGTTAAAGATGTTCGTTCATGGACCACCTGAAGTAGGAACTGGTTCTTATCAGGCGGAATTCTTTCTCAGGTTTGGAAAAGATAAAAACAATTATTACGAGTATAGAGCTCCTTTGTTTCCGGGCTGGGATAAAAGAAATAATGTGGAAATAAATTTAAGGGAACTGAGCAGAGTAAAGGTTGATTCGCCTGATGGAGTGAAAAGATTAGAAGGTAATAAGTCATACAGGATAATCGGTCAACCGACTTTGACACAGGTTCGTCAGATATTCTTTGGTGTCAAAAACACCAGTGAAATATCGGATTTTACTGGTAATGTCTGGATAGATGAGTTGAGGGTTAGTGATGTAGAAAAGGTATCGGGTTCGGCTCTGAGAGCGACTGCAAATATTAAACTTTCTGACATTATGACGGTTACTGCCCAGATTGAGAGAAAAAGAGCTGATTTTAGGACTGTAAATGAAAAATTTGGTACCGGTGATAATTCTCTTAATACAAGTTTTACATCAAACTTTAATTTTGCGAGATTGTTTTCTCCTGATGCAAGCTGGAATATTCCAGTAAGCATAAGTTATAACAATTCACAATCAAACCCTAAATATATGGCTGGAAGTGATATTCTTCTTACACATCAACTGCCTGATTCACTCTATAATCTCCAGATAAAAAAGAACACTCAATTAAATTTTTCAACATCTCTCAAAAAGATTAAGAAATCAAAAAACTGGTTTTTAAAAAATACTATTGATTTAATCTCACTGAAGTTTGGTGGAAACAAAAGGGCAAGCAGGGATTTCAATACGGAGATAAATGAACAATCGAGTTATTCTGGAAATATAAATTACGGATTATCCTTTGGTCGTCATTCCTTCAAACCTTTTGGATGGCTGGGAGATGCACCCATTATAAATAAAATCAGTGGAATAGAGATTTTTTATTTACCATCTAAATTTTCAGTTTCCGCAGATGTAAAGGGTTCTGAAAGCAAGAGAAAGTTAAGGCAGGGTACTCTAAAACATATTCCAAAGTTTGATGTTCGCAGGAGCCTTTCAACGGGTTTTTCACCTCTAAAGAACCTGACTATTGATATTTCAAGAAATTATGTAAATGATTTGAGGAACACAAATAAATCGGTATTGACAAAGTTTTTTCTACCTGAGTCTACAGCGGTAAGTACCTCTCAATCTATCAGAACGAGTTTCAGGCCAAAAATATTTAGCTGGCTCGGGAATAATTTCAGTTATTCTACAAATTATAATTTGAATCATAATATAGGGATGAGGACTGCTGGTAAAACAGCGGTACTTGATAGGTCATTTACAGGTGATATAAATTTTTCACTTGCCCAATTTTTTGGTTCTTTCAGGGGAAAGAAAGAAGGAGTGCCTGCAAAGCCTTCCGGGCGACCACCACCAAAAATTCGCCCTGGTGGTTTGAGAAAAAAACCAGAACCAGAAAAGAAAAAACCCGAATCAAAAGAGAAAAAGGAGGAAGGATTTTCTTTCTTTGGGATTTTAGAATCATTTGGAAAACTTTTTAATCCTTTTTCAATTAAGTATTTATCCAGTAAAAAGGTAACCGCTGTAGGTCTTTCGAAAGCGCCAACTATCGGGTTTCAGCTCGGACTTTCTGATACAACAGGGGTTCCGCAAAAGTTGAATGTTGGTAGTACTCAGGGAACCTCCAGTTTGAGGAACTCCCTATCCATTTCGTCCGGTTTGAACCTTTTCAAGGCTATAAATGTAAGTTTTGACTATACTGCCACTGAAACAAAAACAAGAACAGGAAGGTCTGAAACAGGTGTTTCTGAGAAAACTTTTTTTGTAATGGGTGATGATCCGGATAAAAGCGGTTTTCCTTTTTTTAACTGGAGTATTAAATGCAGTGGGTTGGAAAAATTTCTTTTTTTTGATAGGTTTTTTACTTCTCTTAATATAGACCATAATTTTTCAGGGAAAAGGACAGAAAAATGGCAGGGAGGATTATCTCATAAATCCGACCTGACTTTTCAAAAAAGTTTTGCTCCTCTGCTGAGAATATCGATGACATGGAAATGGGGAATTACATCCTCAATTTTGTATAATAAGACCACGTCTTTAACTAAGTTTGCAAAGTCTGATAAATTAAACAGGGTCAGAAGCTCATATTTAAGTATAACTGTAAACTATTCCAAGGTTGGTGGTTTTAGAATTCCAATTCCTATCTGGCCATTTAATAATAAAGAGATAAAAAACAGTGTGAATTTCTCGTTTGTTTTATCAAAGAAATCTAATGTAAATGAAGGAACAGACCAATCTGGTAAATTTGTTGCTTTGAGCAAAAATGAATCTTTCAATTTTAAACCTAAAATTTCTTATACTTTCAGTTCTAAGGTTACGGGGGGGATATTCTTTGAATATATAAAGAACAAAAATATTCAGGTTGGTGAAAATTCAACAAAGGATTTCGGTTTTGATGTAAGAATATCTATAAGTGGAAGCTAAATTACAGGTCCAATCAGTTCTTCTATTTCCCATTTTTTTATTACACCTTCTCTCAACAATAATGGTTTATTACCGGTTAAATCAAGTATTGTAGATGAAGATATTGAAGAGATTCTTCCACCATCTAATACAATATCTGCGTTCTCAAGTAATTCATCTGGAATTTCTCTGGTTTCTCTTGTATCTTTCCCGGCAGATATGTTTGCACTTGTTGAAATTAATATTCCTCCGGAGTATTCGGCTAATTTTTTTGCAATTATATTTGAAGAAACCCGTATCCCCGGTTTTAGTAATTCTTTTTTCCTGCCAGGAAGTTTGATTCTATTGATTATCAGTGTTAAAGGACCGGGCCAGAATCTCTCTATTAGCATAAAAAATGCCCCGGGAAGCTCCTTTGATACTTCGTTGATCACCTCTAATCCGGAAATAATATAGTGAAATGGTTTTGTTTTTTCTCTTTTTTTCAATTCAAAGATTTTTTCGACGGTGGTTTCGTTGAAAGGGTCACCACCAATTCCATATAATGTTTCTGTTGGATAGATAACAATACCACCGGTTTGTACAATTTTTCCAGCTTTTTTTAATATTTCTAAATCGGGTTTTTCCTGGTTTATTTTGTAAATTTTCATAGATATTTTAAAACAGCATTAAATACTCTTTCTGGAGTGATATTTTTCATACACTTAAAATGTTTTTCTTTGCATTTTTTACCCCCATGGATGGAGCAGGGAGAACAATATATATTTTCTTTTAGAATTGTATGCCCTTCTCCGTAAGGATAAAAGCCGAATTCAGGTGAAGTTGGTCCATAAATAACAACTACCTTTTTACCGGAACCTACAGCAAGATGAACAGCGCCACTATCATTTGATATTAAAACTTTTGACCTTCTTATAACTTCTCCTGACTGCTTCAGGGTTAGTTTTCCACAAAAATTTACAATGGGTATACCAGTTAAATTCTGAATTCTGTTACATATCATCAGGTCTTTTTTTCCACCTATCAGAAAAGATGGAACACTTTTCTTTTTCCATAATAATTTAATTAAGGAAACATATCCTTCTAAAAGCCACCTTTTTGTATTCCATTCTGAACCCGGGGCAATAGTTACAAAGTTTTCTGTTTCTGTTATTTTCAGTTTATTGAATTTTTCGTCAATAAAAGATTTGTCTTCGGGGGAGACCGATATTTCCGGGATACTACCTTTTTCAATAATTCCAAACGCTGAAAGTAGAGAAAGATTTCTATCTATTTCATGAACATTTTTTTTATAAGGGACTTTTTCTGTCAAAAGGAATGCCCCTGCGCTGGTATCAAAACCAATTCTTTCAGGAATTCCTGCTAATTTACAGATAAGAGCAGAGCGAAATGACCTGTGAGGAATTACAGCAGTATCAAATTTCTCTGATTTTATCTTTTTTATAATTTTTATAAAGGGTTTTATTCCTTTTTCTTTTGTCTTTTTATCGTAAGTGATGAGCTCTGAGATTTCCGGAATTCCTTCCAGAAGGTTTAATGAATCGGGTTTAAGCAAAAAATATATTTTACTTTCTTTAAAATACTTTTTTATTGATTTTACCAGTGGGATGGTTAAAATTACATCGCCTATGAAAGCTGTTTGAACAATTAATATTTTATTTTTCAGGTTTTCCATTACTGGAATAAAACAAACTGTTTAACCACAGAACACACTGTAAAGATTTATGTTTAATAAAGATACAGTATGTTCTGTGGTTATCTTTTTAATATATACCTGCTTTTTTAAGGACCTGGATGGCACCTTTTTTCTTCATCATAGCTTCGATTTCATTGATTTCCCTTGGAATACCCGCTGTAAGGTTTTCATATCCATCTTCTGTTATTAAAATTGTGTCTTCAACTCTTACACCGAGATTTTCACCTGGGAAAACCGCAAAGGGTTCATTAGCAAAGACCATTCCCGGTTTCAGAGGTCCTCTTGGTCCACCACCAACATCATGGACTGCCATTCCAACATAGTGACCGCATCCACCCCTCATTGTTCTCTGCTTAAAAATGTCCTTTGACAGGTCAAATCCCTGTTCCTTTAAAATCTCTTTAACTTTTTCTCTTATTTCCTGAGGCGTAATACCCGGCTTATAGAGGCTCATACAGGCTTTATGAACTGCATTTGAGGCTTCATATATTTCTCTTTGCCTGGGTGTAAACTTTCCATTTGCTGGATACGAAACTGTAATATCAATATCGTAGTAATGATAATCGGGACCAGCATCAATCACAAGAAAATCACCATCTTTCAGTACTCTATCGTATTTATGGTAGTGCACATAAGGATGATTTTCGGCAGAACATATTATTGTATAATATGCAAGGTTCTGGGCACCTTCTTTTTTACAATAATATTCAAAAAGAGAGGCAAGTTCGTATTCGTGAACACCAACAGCAACGGCTTTCATAAGTTCAATATGTGCTTTTACACCTATTTTACCGACTTTTCTCAGTAGTTCAATTTCTGCAGGAGATTTGATTATTCTGAGGTTCCATATCATTTCAGAACAATCCTTTATTTTTACGTTTGGAAATCTTTCTTTGAGAAGTTTTACAAATTGGAGTTCTCTCGTTAGTCTTCCATCCCATCTGTTCATTGTCATATTATTAAAAATAGTTCTGAACTTTTCATTTGTGCATTCTCTCTCCAGTTCTTGAGGTTTAAAAGGTGTGTAAAGAACTTTTGTTTGTGAAACAAGCCTTGATAGGTAGCTGGAAAAGCTCTCAATTGGATAAACATTTTCAATACCTGTAACCTTTTTTGGATTTCTTACAAGTTCGAGATTTATTCCTTCATTTCTTGCTGCTCTTTCAGATATTGTAAAGAAAAGGGCACTTTCTTTTTTCATTCCATCAATTACCAGGATTGCCCCTGGAATCTCCACACCACTGAAGTACATAATGTTGTTGTTCTGGTAAAAACTGAAGTATCCACCCGGCATCTGGGCACCAAGTATTATTGCAACACCATCAGGAATCATTTCCATCAGTTTTTTCCGCCTGGCTGCATACTCCGACTTGTCAAAGTATCCTCCGAATACAGTAGAATATACAAAAAGTACTGTCAATAGTAATGATAAAGTAATAAGCCATTTCTTTTTCATTGTTATCCTCCAGTAAAATGGTTTTTATGTTTTTTGTTAGTTAGAAGGCAATACAATATAAG
>QNDJ01000043.1 GCA_003644825.1 Candidatus Zhuqueibacterota bacterium
CTCTTATTTCTTTAGGATCCATTGCACCCCCAAATTCTAATTTTAATTTTTCTAAATTTAAAAAATTTAATAATTATTTTAATCAATGTCAATTTAAAATTTCTAAATCATTTGGAGTTTAGCATCTCTTTGAATTCTTCTTCATTAATAATCTTTACATTTAGTTTTAATGCTTTTTCCAGCTTAGACCCCGGATTCTCACCTGCAAGAACAAAATCTGTTTTTTTACTTACACCTGAACTTACATTACCACCATTTTCAATGATTATTTCTGATGCTTCTTCTCTTGTGAAACTTTCCAATTTTCCTGTCAGAACAAAGGTTTTTCCTGCAAATATTTCTGGTTTTTCTTTTTTTATTTCTTTTTTTAGCTTTACACCGCCTTTTCTGAGTTTGTCAATAAGTACTAAATTCTCCTTTTTCTTAAAAAAGTTAACAATACTTCTGGCTGTTTTTTCTCCGATGCCTTCAAGAGATGATAATTCTTCAAGTTTTGCATTCATCAATTTATCCAGAGATTGGTATCTAATAGCGAGGATTCTTGCTGCGCCTATTCCAATGTATCTTATTCCCAGAGCAAAAATCACTCTTTCAAGGGGTCTTGATTTACTTGCTTCAATTCCATCAAGTAAGTTTTGTGCACTTTTTTCAGCCATCCGTTCAAGATTAACGATGTCATCTTTTTTTAGAAAATACAGGTCTCCAGGGTCAGAGATGATTTTTCTGGATGTGAGCTGATCAATTAGAGAAGGACCAAGCCCCTCGATATCCATTGCTGTTCTTGATGCAAAATGAGCGATTCTTCTTGCGACCTGGGCAGGACATGCAATGTTCGGACACCTCAGTGCTGCTTCTCCTGGTGGTCTTTCAAGATGTTCTCCACATACAGGACAAACCTCTGGCGGAGTAACGGGCGTAATTTCACCTGTTCTAAATTCCTTAAGAGGTTCTACCACTTTTGGTATAACATCTCCACCTTTTTCAATGTGAACCCTATCACCAATTCTGATATCTTTTTTTTTGATTTCATCGATATTATGCAGTGTTGCTCTACTTATTGTGGAGCCAGCAAGAACTACAGGTTCAAGTTCAGCAACCGGGGTTACAGTTCCTGTTCGGCCAACCTGCCAGGTTATATCTTTTAGAATAGTTTCAGCGTGTTTTGCTTTAAATTTATATGCTATTGCCCACCTCGGGCTTTTTGCGGTACTTCCAAGGATGGATTGTTGCCTGAAAGAGTTAATTTTAACCACGACACCGTCAATATCATATTCAAGGGAATCTCTTTTTTCTTCCCAGTATCTACAGAATTCCATAACCTCTTTAATGTTTTTACAGAGGCGTCTATTTTTATTAACCGGGAAGCCCATACTATCAAGTAGATTAAGGGATTTAAAATGTTCATTGCAGCAGTCCTTTTCAGCCTGATTTGCAGTGATTAGACTATAAATAAAAGTTGTAAGGTGTCTTTGAGCGACTTCCTTAGGGTCCTGGAGCTTTAGAGAGCCAGCGGTTGCATTTCTTGCATTTGCGAAAGTTTTTTCCTCGGCAAGTTCTCTTTCCCTGTTTAAATTTTCAAAGTTTTTTTTTGTCATATAGACTTCACCTCTTACTTCAAATTCATCCATTAATTCATTCGGTAGCTCCAGAACTTTTAAAGGAATGCTCCTGATCGTTTTAAGATTATTTGTAATATCGTCTCCTCTTACTCCATCGCCTCTTGTTGCACCCTGGACAAGAATACCACCTCTATAGATGAGGCTTATTGCGACTCCATCAATCTTGAGTTCTGTAACATAGCTGTATTCTTCTCCCGGTAATAATCCTTTTACCCGTCTATCAAATTCATATAGTTCACCTTCAGAATAAGTATTGGACAGGCTTAACATCTGAATAGAGTGAATAACAGTAGGGAATTCTTTTGTTGGTTCTCCCCCAACCCTCTGAGTTGGTGAATCAGGTGTTATTAATTCGGGGTGTTCGTTTTCGAGCTTTGTTAATTCTAACATCAATTGGTCATACTCATAATCCGAAATTTCAGGCTCATTCTTAACGTAATATAAATAATCGTGATGTCTGATTTTTTTTCTAAGGTCTTCTATTCTTTCAATAATTGATTTTGACATTGCAAGCCTCAAAAAAGTTGAAATTTAAAAATTCCCTTAAAATGAAATTTAACATTTAAAAAATAATTTTTCAAATGTTTTGTTTAATATAGTCTTCCTTCTCATATATGTTGATGGCTAAAAGTATACTCGAGTAATAAAAAAAGAAAAATCTTAAAATCTTATTGATTGAAGAAAAATTTATTTATATATTATTAACTGAATTTTCATATATAATATTACGCATACACGATATATATCCTGCCAATGTCAAAAATCGATTATAAATTTTCTTCATTAGTTAAAAAAATAATTTTTAAACTAAGGGTTAATTACAATGCAAAAAGAAATTACACTTGGTCAAATGGATTTACCGAATTATAGAAATGTTCAACTAACAATTCTTGTAATTTTAAGGGTTCTTATTGGTTGGCATTTTCTATATGAGGGGGTAGTAAAACTGCTTAGCCCTTACTGGTCTTCGGTAGGGTATCTTCTGGAAGCAAAGGGTATATTTTCCGGGTTATTTAACTGGATAACAGCCAGTTCAACTGCAATTAGAGTAGTAGATTTTTTAAATATCTGGGGATTGATTGCAATCGGGCTTGGATTAATATTGGGTTGTTTAACAAGAGCTGCAAGTATAGCAGGTATAATTCTATTGGGTTTATATTATGTGGCAAATCCACCATTTGTTGGGTTTAAATACTCATTTCCAACAGAGGGGAGTTATTTGATAGTAAATAAAAACTTAATAGAGATTTTTGCTCTTGCAGTGTTAACAGTATTTCCAACTGGTAAAATAATCGGACTCGATAGGTTAATATTTTATAAAAAGAAATCTGCTGGATAAAAATTTAGCTTTTTGTAGCTTTTATCAAGAGTTATAAAATCTGGAGGAATTAAAATGAGTCAGGAACCAAAGGAAAATAATAAAAAAACAGGTGAAGAACCCGATGAGGGTTCTATTGGAAGAAGAGATTTATTAAAGGGGCTTGCTACAATACCTGTTATAGGGGTTTTTCTGTACAGTTTGTTTAAGAAGAGGTCCTATGATAAACGTATAAAGAAGAGTATTTTTGAAGAATTAGGTTTAAGTAGAGAGGCTCCGGCTGTTCTTCCAAAATATACTATGAAAAAGCCCGGTCAGTTGATAAGATTAGGGATTATAGGTTTTGGTGGAAGGGGGGAAGCTCTTGTTAGGTCTTCTGGTTTTGCCCATCCCGATTGGATTGAAAAGAAAAAGAAAGATGCTCTGAAAAACAAAAGAGACAAAACATTAAAGCATTTTTTAGAACAGGAGGACCTTAATATTGTTTACAATGGGGTTTGTGATGTTTTTGATATTCGGGCAGAAAGAGGTTTAGCCACTGCTGGAAAATCAGCAAAAAGATATATTCACTATCAGGAACTGCTGGCAAGTAAAGATATTGATGCAGTAATTATTGCTACTCCAGACCACTGGCATGCCCGGATGGTTATCGATGCAGCTAAAGCCGGAAAGCATGTTTATGTTGAAAAATGTATGACGAGAACTGTTGATGAAGTTTACAGGGTTGTTGATGCAGTTAAAAAAAGTAATATAGTTTTTCAACTGGGTCACCAGGGAAGAGAAGCTGAAAGTTATATTAAGGCAAGAGAAATTATGAAGAAAAATATTCTTGGTAAGGTGACACTGGTTGTAACATCTACAAATAGAAATGACCCCAATGGTGCCTGGGTATATAAAATTCATAAAGATGCTAGCCCGAAAAATATTGATTGGGAACAGTTTCTTGGGCCTGCACCCAGAAGACCGTTCAGCCTGGAAAGATTTTTCAGATGGAGATGCTGGTATGATTATGGAACGGGATTATCAGGCGACCTTTTCACGCATGAGTATGATGCTGTTAACCAGATTATGGATTTAGGAATACCGAGGTCTGCAGTGGCTTCTGGAGGAATTTACTTTTTCAAAGATGGAAGGGATGTTCCGGATGTTTATCAGGTTGTTTATGAATATCCTGATAAGGACCTTACTCTTGTTTACAGTGCGACCCTTGCAAGTGAAAAAAGACGAGGTAAAGTTTTTATGGGACACGATGCATCTATGGAAGTGGGGGGAAGTTTAACTGTGACAGTTGATCCCAGGTCTACAAAGTATAAAAAGAAAATAGAAGAAGGTATTATAGACCTGTCTCTTCCACTGTTTGTTTACAGCCCCGGTTTAAAAGGTATTGATGTTGTTACATCTGCTACCGAAAAATATTTTGCAGGAAGAGGATTAATGTATACTTTTAGAGGTGGAAAAATTGTTGATACAACCCATTTACATATTAAAAACTGGCTTGATTGTATAAGAAATGGAGGAAAAACAAGCTGTAATATTGATCTGGGATTCCAGGAAGCTATAACTGCTCACATGGGAACAATATCTTACAGAGAAGGAAGAAAAGTTTACTGGGACCCCGTGAAACAGAAAATAGTATGATTATTAAATAATATCAGGAGGATTGAATGGGTGTAAAGTTTCGGCTTGGGCTGATGATGTTTTTGCAGTATGCAATCTGGGGTGCATGGGCACCTCCCCTTTCTGAATATTTACAGAATACACTCGGGTTTAATGGAACTCAGGTCGGTATAATTTACAGTCTTCTTCCGCTTGCTACTATCATATCGCCTTTTATTGGTGGTCAGGTCGCTGATAGATATTTTGCCACTCAAAATGTTATAGCATTTTTGCAGTTTATTGGAGGTATTTTTCTTATAATTCTTTCGAGAATCTCAAACTACACGCCTATGATGTGGATGATGCTTGTGTATTCTCTTTTGTATGCACCGACTCTTGCTCTTACAAATTCTCTTGCTTTTCATCATCTTTCTCAGTCCGATAAAGAATTTGGTTGGATACGGGTCTGGGGAACAATTGGATGGATTATTGCAGGGCTTATATTATCAGGCTGGAGATATCTTGCAAAAGCTAACACTACATTTGCCTTTCAGGGTGATACCCTTTTGTTGGCAGGTATATTTTCCATTATTATGGGAATTTTTTCTTTGAAATTACCTCATACTCCTCCCAAAAAGGAAGGAAGTAATCCTCTGGCTTTTGTTGAAGCAATAAAGATGTTAAAAGATAAAAATTTTCTTGTATTTATTATCATTTCATTTGTAGTTGCTACGGAACTGATGTTTTATTATGTTCTTACGGCTCCATTTTTAACATCTGAAAAAATCGGTGTTGCAAGTCAGAGTGTTGCAGGTGTTATGGTTATAGCCCAGATTGCAGAGATTTTTGTTATGGCTTTTGCTTTACCTTACTTTTTACCGAAGTTTGGTATTAGAACAACACTTACAATTGGAGTGATAGCCTGGCCTATACGATATATAATTTTTGCTATAGGTTCGCCTGTATGGCTGGTTATCGCTTCACTTGCACTACATGGTTTATGTTATGTTTTCTTTTTTACGGCATCACAAATCTATGTTGATATGGTAGCACCAAAAGATATAAGAGCGTCTGCACAGAGCCTGATTGCACTGGTAACTCTGGGTATTGGAATGTATATTGGTAGTATTTTTGCAGGATGGATACAGAACCATTTTTCCGTAATCGGGGCTCAGGGAAATATAGTAAGTACAAACTGGACTGGGGTTTTTCTTGTTCCCTGCGTTTTAACAATATTATGTGCAGTTGCTTTTATGGTGTTATTTAAAGAAAAAAGAACTTATGTTACTGCTGAAGCTTAATTATAGTTTTTTCCTGGTAAAAAATGGGGGTATATAATGAAAAAGAGATTAGGGATAGGTATTATCGGTGCAGGGTTTGTGGCAAATTTTCATATAAGGGCATGGGTTGGAGTTCGTCATAGTGATATTCTTGGAATTATTAGCCTTGATGAAAAGGAGTCCGAAAAAGCTGCAGCCAGCGTAAAGAGGCTTGGAGTAGGTGATGCAACCGTTTATAAATCAATTTCAGAGATGGTTGCAAATCCTGATATTGATGCTATATGGATTTGTGCTCCAAACTTCGCCCGGATTGAGGTTATGGAAGAAATTGTTCATACACTGGAAACAGGAAAAGGAAAGTTGATAGGTGTGACCTGCGAAAAACCTCTTGGAAGGAATGTAGCAGAAGCAAGAAAAATGCTGGAACTTGTTAAAAAAGTGGAACTCCTCGATGGATATCTTGAGAACCAGGTTTTTTCACCTATGGTAGTTAGGGGAAAGGAGATAATCTGGGCAAGGGGTGCAGCCATTGCTGGAAAACCTTATCTTGCGAGAGCTGCTGAAGAACACAGTGGCCCACATATGCCTTGGTTCTGGGAAGGTGAGCTACAGGGGGGCGGTGTTCTAAATGATATGATGTGTCATTCTGTAGAAACCGCCCGGTTTCTATTAACACCGCCAGGGGCAGACCGCACCGTTCTTACACCTAAAAAGGTTACTGCTTATACAAACTGTTTAAAATGGCAACGGCAGAAGTATGCGAGAATACTTGCTGAAAACAGTAGAGGGAAAACAGATTATATAAATAGACCAGCAGAGGATTTTGCCCGTTCTCTGATTGAATATGCTGATGAAAATGGTGAACCTCTTGTTGTAGAAACAACTACTTCCTGGAATTTTGTTGGTGCAGGTCTTCGGCTGAATATGGAATTACTTGGGCCTGAATATTCTCTTTCCATCAATACTCTCGATTCCGGATTAAGAGTATTTTTCAGTAGAAATGTAAAGGGGGATGTTGGTGAAGACCTTGTTGAAAAACAGAACGCTGAAACAGGACTTATGCCGGTTGTTGGTAATGAAGCCTTCGAGTATGGATATGAGGCTGAAGACAGGCATATGGTTGAATCTTTTTTAGCGGGTAAACGACCTGATGAAAACTTCAGTGATGGTTTAAATGTTACCGAGCTTTTGATGACTGCATATATGAGTGCTGAACAGGAAAAAACTATTGAATTTCCACCACCAAACCTCGATACATTTATTCCTGCTGTTGCAAAAGGGAAATGGAACCCTAAAAAATAAACAATCAATTAAAAAAATTCCGTTTTTTAGTATACTTAATTAAGAAGGAGTAATAATGAAAATTAAATTTTTTGCAACACTTTTATTAGTGTTCAGTTTTTTAGTTCCTACAGCCGGGGGTAGAATTAAGTGCGATGATTACAAGGATGTTAGAATTAAGAAATTTCCTCTTGCTGTTCAGTGCTGGTCTTTTAGAAAATTTTCATTTTTTGAGACCCTTGATAAAGTAAATGAGCTCGGAATAAAATATCTGGAAGCTTATCCCGGTCAGGTCCTGAGCAAGGATATGCCGGATGTTAAATTTAATGAAAATTTATCGGATGAACTCATCAGACTTGTTAAGAAAAAATTGAGAGAACACAATATTAAACTGGTTAATTATGGTGTTGTTGGCTTCAAAAACACCGAGGAAAGTATGCGGAAAGTGTTTGATTTTGCGCGAAAACTTGGTATTAGAACAATCGTAACTGAACCTCAATTTGAGGATTTTGACCTGCTGGAGAGAATGGTAAGAAAATATAATATAAAAATAGCTATTCATAATCATCCAGAACCTTCAAAATATGCACATCCTGAAACAGTTCTTGAACATGTAAAAGGCAGGGATTTGAGAATTGGTGCCTGTGGAGATACTGGACACTGGATGAGAAGTAAAGTTAAGCCCCTGGATGCTATTAAATTACTAAAGGGAAGATTAATCAGTTTTCATCTTAAAGACCTTAATGTTTTTGGAGATAAGGAGAATGCCTATGATGTTCCTTATGGAAAGGGAGCAGCAAATATAAGGGATATCCTTGCAGAGTTAACAAAACAGAATTTCCATGGGTTTCTTTCGATTGAGTATGAAAATCAAAAAGAGGTTGAAAATCCTGTTCCTTCAATTAAAAAAGGAATAGAGTACATTAAAAGTATAACATATTATCAGGATTATGAAGAAATCCTTAAATGGAATGAATATGAAGGTTATACAAAAGCAGGGTGGAACCATTATGGGCCGGGTTATTTTGAACTCGATAGAAAAACAGGTGTACTGAAATCTCACGGAGGTATGGGATTATTATGGTATAGCAGAAAGAAATATAAAAATTTTATTCTTGAACTGGATTATAAAGTGGACAGGGTAACATCAAATTCCGGTATTTTTCTGAGGGTGCCAGATGTTCCAACAAGTGATGATTATATTCATCACTGTCTTGAAGTTCAGGTTTATGATTGCGGTAAAGGTATTCATAAAACTGGGGCACTGTATGATGGAGAACCGCCAAAAGTTAATGCTTTTAAAGAACCAGGAGAATGGAACCACATCAAAATAACTGTAATTGGAAATCATTATAGAGTCGAACTTAATGGTGTTCTGGTGAATGACTGGGATGCAGAACCCCGGGGAAAAGTAAAAGATTTACCTGATGAAGGTTATGTTGGTGTTCAAAACCACGATTGGTCTTCTTCTGTTTATTACAGAAATATTTTTATTAAGGAATTGAAATAATAATAACTCAAGATTTTATTAACAGATTAAGGTATAAGATATTATCTGTGTTTCTGTCAATCATTTTAATAAGGTAAGATACTGTAATAAGGCATATCTGATACTATGTGGAAATTCTTTACGAACGGGTAAAAATCTCCATCCTATGGATGTAATATATCAAGAATTGAAGATATGACATCCTTACTGGAGTTATTCCATTCCGCTCCTATTGGAGCTCTCGGTTAAAACCATACCTGTCATTGCGAGTCCTTATGTACGAAGCAATCTTCTGATTATGTGAAATCTATTTATGAACTGACACAGATGCCCGTTCAACTGGTAAAATATATTAATAATTGTAGGTCGGGCATCCCTGCCTGACTTTTTAACATTCCGCTCCTGACGATGCTCAATATCTTTTTAAATATCTCATTCTACAAACATAATGCTCCTATTGGAGC
>QNDJ01000044.1 GCA_003644825.1 Candidatus Zhuqueibacterota bacterium
ATTAACAGGCAGAGAAACAAGATTAACAAAAGGAGGAAAAGAAGAATTAATGAATGGTGTTCCTGACTGGGTATATCCAGAAGAATTGAATCAGAGGGAAGCATTCTGGTGGTCTTACGATTCAAAAAAGATTGCTTATCTGCAATTTGATGAAAGGCCTGTTCTCCGGTATCCGCTGGTTCATCAGCTCACACCCGATGGAAAACTGGAACTCGAAAGATACCCAAAGGCAGGTGCCCCGAACCCTGTAGTTAAAATCTTTGTTATTGATATTAATACAAAAAAGATAATTAAAATCGACACGGGAAATAACCCGGATGTTTACATTTTCAAAGTAAGATGGCTAAAAGATAGAAGCGAAATCTCCTTTCAAAGACTGAACAGAAGGCAAAACGTCCTCGAATTTCTTATTGCAAATCCTGAAACCGGCAGGTCTAAGGTAATTGTTACTGAAAAAGAAGACTGCTTTGTAAATACATACGGAGAGCTTCATTTTGTCCAGATTAACAAATCAAAATTCCTGTGGACGTCAGAAAGAACAGGATGGAGGCATATTTACCTGTACGATTTCAACGGAAATCTCTTAAATAGGGTTACTCAGGGAGAATGGCCTGTTGGAAGAATAGTCGGAGTTGATAGAGAAAATGAATGGGTATACTTTACAGGATACAAAAACAGAGGACTGGAAAGTCATATTTTCAGAGTAAAACTAAATGGAGAAAACCTAACAAAATTAAGTAAAGAACCAGGTACTCATTTCCCTGATGTGGCACCATTCTGCAGGTTTTATATTGACTCTTATTCTTCTTTTGATGTTCCAAGAACAGTAACTTTATACCAGGCTGATGGAACAAAGCTCAGAGAAATCGGAAAAGCTACAAAAGAAAAATATGATTCACTACACCTGATTAAACCTGAACTTATATCCTTCAAAGCTGCAGATGGTAAAACTGACCTGAATGGAATTATCTATAAACCTGCAGACTTCAATCCCGAAAAGGCTTATCCGTTAATCTGTTCAGTATATGGAGGTCCTCTATTCCCCAGGGTCAGAAACAGTTTTTATGGAACAAGTTTTGAACACGCACTGGCTCAATTAGGGTTTATAGTTTTCGTTATGGATAACAGGGGAACACCAAACAGGGGCAAAAAATTTGAAACAGCAACATATCTGAAACTCGGTCAGGTTGACCTTGCTGACCAGGTAGCAGGGGTAAAATTTGTCACTCAAAGACCATACATTGATGGTAAAAGAGTTGGAATATATGGAGGCTCCTACGGCGGATATATGACCTGTATGGCTTTACTTGCAGCACCCGATGTTTATCATGTTGGTGTAGCAAGAGCACCGGTAACAGACTGGAAAAACTATGATTCAATTTACACTGAAAGATATATGCAAAGACCTCAGGATAACCCTGATGGATACAAAAAAGGTTCCGCTCTCACTTATGCTGAAAATCTGAAAGGAAAATTATTAATTATGCACGGCACCGTCGATAACAACGTTCATCCTGCTAATACAATTCAGCTTATCAACGAACTTATAAAACTTAATAAACGTTTTGATATGATTATGATGCCCGAACAAAGACACGGCTTCAGAGGTCAATACGGAAAATATAGTAGAGAAATTATGGTAGAGTATTTTATTAAACATCTGAAACCATAATATAATCTCTGTCATACAAACATTATACACCTGACGGAGCTCTTTTTAAAATACAAAACCTTTTATCAGAATCAACAGCAGAGAAATCTCTTGAATTTCTGGTTGCATTCCAAAATCAAAATAGTGTATATGAATGCCGCCCAATGGAATTTTTAATAAACCACTTCATACAGCAAAAAATAACTTAAAAAAGGCTCTATATCTGTATTAAAAAATTCGTTAAATTAGCGAAATTATCTGTTTGTATAATTATGGAATCATCATTTCCTTCAGGGGCATACGTCTGGACTTGATAGGCCATATTGCAGGCCAGCCCACTGCAATATGACAAACGGGTTCTATATAATCCTGTAAACCATAGCTTTTCCTGAACTTTTTTGCTGTTTTATCCGTTCTTGTAAGCCAGACAGCTCCCAGTCCTAAGGCATGTGCCATCAAACATATATGGTCAGTTGCAGCAGCAACATCAAGTAGCTGGTTATGCAGAACAAGCCTATTGTGCCCAACAGTTTCATAAATACGTTTGTCATAACATACAACAATTAATACACAACGGTCCATTGGAGTAGGAATATCACTCCAGACCATTTTCGCTTTCTCCGGGTCTCGAATTACTATAAAGCGAACAATATCCAGATTGCAGGCTGTTGGTGCTGCTCTACCTGCTTCAAGTATCTGTTCAATCATATCGTCAGGTATTTCTTTTCCGGGAACCCAATTCCGAATAGAACGCCGTTCATATATAAGCCTTTTTTACTACATCCATTTCAGTCTCTGTAAAGGGCTCCGGAATATCTGTATCAAGCTGAATTTTTTCTCCTTTTCGGAGCTTTTCAGCTATTGGATAAAGCTCACATTCTATAGTATGATGAATCCTCTCTCGAAAAAGAGCTCGTAAACAGGAAGGCTCCATATTTATCAGGTCCTCTTTTGTATATCGCTTACAATAGGACCACACAGTATTAACAGGTTCTTCACTGGTGTTTTTATTATTTTTTTCAGATACTATCCTTGCAACAAGCTCACAATAAGGGTCTCCATTCAAAATATTTTTAGTATGTATATATTCATATTCAGGATTAAATCCGAACATTTTAGCCTGATCTACATAACAGTAAAATCTTGCTATTTCGGGTTTACCCAGCTTAATCCACTCAGATGCCAGAGGGCAATAGCACACTCGAGTTCTTTCTTCACCTTCCACCTGAACAACCTCCCATTTCCACGCCATCTCTGGAATATCCTCCTCAAAATTCTCAGGAACAGGGGCAACTCCTTTTTCTTCTGCTTTTTTCCTCGCTTCTCTACCAATATGTTCACCATAAGCAGAAATTGCTTTTCTTATTATCTCAATTCCTGATTCTTGGCCCAGTTGTTCAATTATTGTATCAGCAAAATAATGATATAGCAAAGCAAGTCGTCTGATTGCCAGGTTTACCTGTTGCATAGCCTCCTTTTTAGAAATCATCTCTTCATCATCTAACATATTTATACCTCCATATAATCTCTATTTCCGATAAATGATTAAAAAATACTACGGTTTTGCCAGAATTACAATACAACTCACTGTTAATACCAGACCAATTATAAGAACAGGAAAACGTGAACCATCACTAATAAAACCAATTGCACCATAAATTGCAAGAGCATTACCAATAAAATTAAGTATAAGCCCCCATACACGCAAAGAGAAAAATCCTATTTTACGGTTAAGATTTATCATTTTATCCACCATCCCAATCTGTTAAAAACATAAATAATCGCTATACAATTAATCAGTGTAATCTGAATCAAAATACCCGGATTCCATAAGTATGACCTGTTCTTATACCTTCCCAGCACTCTTTTATCGTTGAAAAGTATATAAAAAGACCAGCCCACAATATTATTGGTCAGAGATGAAAAAGCACCTATGGTAATAACAAGCCATACCGGCCTTGGATACCAGACAGCAAGAAAACCAATTTGAGGTAAAAGTGCACAAACCCGCCACCTCCAGGTATTAACATCGGGCTTCCAGCCAAAAGCTTCATGAATTGCTATTGCACAGGCAAGGCTCATACCTATTGTAGTGGTAACAGGAACTGCAAGAAAACCAATATAAAATAAAACCTGTGACCAAGTTTGACCCAACAGCGGCATAAGTGCCCGTGCTAATTCAGGCGCAGTTTCAGGATGAGTTCCCAATTTGTGCAGGGTGCCAGCAAATACTCCAATTACCAGATAATTAACAATTACATAGGATAAAAATAAACCGGTAAATACATCAAAACGTGCCAGAGACTCGTGTTTTTTTCCCCACCCCCAGGAAAGCCCTGTATAAATGTACCGCTCCAAGGGTGATGGCAGAATCCATAAATCCAGGGCCTCCAAGGCGGAGATAACCCCAGAATCTTAAAAAAAAAGGATTTACTCTTCAGTAATTCAAGTTTTTTAACTTCTGCTTCAAGAACATCATCAGGAATTTTTTCTGCTATGGGATACTGGACCACCTGGAACTGTTTGTTTTCTCTTTCTGATACCACCCTGATTGATTCCTGTTATAATAATTCACTTATCTTTCTTTCTTATTATCTCAAAAACGACCGGATTATATGCATCTGGACAGGCAGACGTTGACCTGTCAGGATTTTCAAGCCATGGAAATTGTGCCCCATACATCATCGCAAACACCTTCGGAAGTATGCTATAAAGAGCATGAATACATATTCTTCCATCAACTCCTGTTTCAGTAAACCTTATTGAGTCACCAATTTTATGCCCCAGAGCACAGGTTCCTTTCTGACTAATAACATTTATTTCTACAACATAAGCCATTTTTTTCTCCTTTCTGAATTTTAAATAAAGTTTCTCACAGGGTTCATTTAAGCTAACAAAAGGTAAAAACCCCATCACTGCAAAAGAAAATGCTTTGCAGAATTCTCTCCTGTCAAAACAAAATCTACGCATTTCTAATTCATCAAATTGACACAATTTTATACCTCCTCAATTTTTATTTCTTTTATCCGTCAGTATAGAAAAAATAATTATCCCAAATCCAATCACTGCAGGTAAAAAAACATTCACCGAAAACAACAATATAGAAGAATCAAACGCTGAAGAACTATTAATCGAAAATCTCGAAAAGAAAAATATTGATGCACCCTCTCTTACACCTAAATCACCAACCGATACCGGAATTAAACTCTTTGTAAATATAGTTGCAATGGAAGACAGATATCCCGGAAAAATACTTATCCGTTGAAATGCATTAACAAATATATAAAACTGGGTAATGTATATAAAAAATGTAACCGATGAATAGATAAAAACAATTAAAGCTTTACCCCTTGTAAACTCATCAAACAAACTCAAAAATCGTTTTATTTTTTCTCTTTTTGGTAGAATGATATTTATATTATAAACAAAGCTCCTAAATAACTCCGGATTGATAGCAAAATACAAAACTACTATAAGAAAAAAAAATGTTATAACAAGAATGGGAATAAGTAAAAAAATGGAAAATTTAAAATTAAATACCAGCAAATATGCAACAGACAATAAACCGAATAGTATAGTTACCAGCAAAGAATAGACCCTGTCTATAATTGTATACCCGAGGATTTTTATTCTATCACTACCCCGGATAAAGAATGCTCTTGAAATTTCACCAACCCTTCCTGGAGTAACCATTCCAACAGAAAAACCAGCAAAAAACGATTTTATAACCTCCGGAGTTTTTATTGAAGGATTCCCGAGATTGAGAAGAAACCTCCACTTCAACAACTGCATCATTATGTTCGGTATAAAAAGTAACACACCGATTAATAATAACAGAAAATCCGCCTTCCTGAATGCAGATATTATTTCATCATAGTTAATAAACCTTATAAGAAAAAAAAGAATAACAAATGCAATAATAATCTTTATTACTAAAAATTTTCTCAATCTAACCCCTTGTAATTATATGAGGTATTTTTAATGTCTCAATACAATTATTACATATATCAATTTGTTTCTGGTTCTGTAATATTCTTTTTCTGAACTTCCTGCTTGCAGGTGCTTTCCATAAAGATAAAGCATTCTTTTTCTTAAATACATTACCCAGATTATACCTGGCATCTTTATCAAAACAGCAGGGAACAAAGGTTCCGTCCCAGGTTATAACCATATTTGCCCATACTCTTTTACATCTGTTTTTTACTTTACCTTTAAAATTTATTCCTTCTCCATCATAAGTATATCTGCTTAACTCATTTTTTGAAGGTAAAAATTCATCAAATCCCAATTCTGGATAAATCTGCACTGTTTTAACAATATAACCATCACAACCTATCTCTCCTGTCAATCTCTTAAATTCCTCCAGCTCATCCTCATTATGCTTCATAAGCAGAAATTGTAGAAATACTAACGGCCGGGGAAAATTATTACGATTTCTTCTACTTATTATTTCCTGGATACCATCAAGAACTCTTTTGAAGCTTCCTCCTTTTCTATACTTGTTGTAGGTTATTTCGTTAGTGCCATCTAAAGAAATAATCAACTTTTCAAGCCCTGAATTTACAATATTTTCCGCTGTCCTCTCGATATCTGTAAAATTACCGTTGGTATTTACTGTAGTCATAATTTTATTTTCTTTTGCATAATTAATCATTGAAAAGATATCGTTGTTCAAAAAGGGTTCACCCTGAAAATATAAGAGAACTTCCAGCAAATACTTTCCAAGCTCATCAATAATTTTTTTGAAGTCATTAAACTTCAGGTGTCCTTTTTTTCTTTTCAACAGCCCTGCACCTGATGGGCATTGAGGACAACTCAAGTTGCAAAAATTTGTTGGCTCAATGGTCAATATAAATGGATAATTTAATACAATGGGAACACTAAAAACAAGAGATAAACCATAAGAAATAAATGTATTGATTATATTTAAGGTTTTCCTGAAAGTCAAATATTTGAAATATTTGAACCCCATACTTTTCATAAATTCAATAAGGAATAAAATCAATATGTTTTTCTTCCTCATCCACCCTGACAAGCAAAACCTGAATAGGGTCTCCTAAACGATAAATTTTCTCTCTACTTTTCCCTTTCAATGCGTAGTTTTTTTCATCATACTCATAAAAATCATCTTCAAGATTCCTAATATGGATAAGACCTTCACACAGGCTATCCCTTGTTTCTACAAATAAACCAAAAGAAGTAACCCCTGAAATCACAGCTGAAAATACCTCTCCGATGTGCTGTTTCATATACTCCAGCTGTTTTAACCTAATAACTTCTCTTTCTGCCTCCTCTGAAAGCTGTTCCATTTCGGATGAATGCTCACAGACATCTTTCAATTCCTTTTTTAATATTTTCATATCATTTCTGCTAAAGTTTTCTTCATCATATTTTTTCATCAATCGATGAAGAATTAAATCAGGATACCTTCTTATAGGAGATGTAAAATGGGTATACCTTTCAAAAGCAAGAGCAAAATGACCGATATTTTTCGGTGAATACACAGCTTTTCTCATAGACCTTAATGCTACTTCCTTTACAAGATTCTCCTCGGGTTTACCGATACACTTCGACAGAACCTCCTGAAACCATTTAACCTCTTTTTTGCCCTTCCTGCTGATGTTATAACCCAGCACTTTAATTAAATGCGTAAAATCTTTTATATCATCCCTGTTGGGTTTATCGTGAACCCGGTAAATATAAGGCAAAGAAACCTGATACTTCCGTTCAAAAAGAAGTATATGACTCGCCGCAATACAATTCGCCTGAAGCATAAACTCTTCAATCAGGTAATTTGTATCAAACAGTTCTCTTTTATATATTTTAACAGGAACATCCTTTTCATTCAATTCAAAAGAAACTTCAGGAACATCAAAATCAATACTTCCTTTTTCTTCTCTTTTATTTCTTAAAACCCTGGCAAGCTCATTCATCTTCTTCAGGACTGGATAAAATTCACTTTCCTTCTTTCCATCAAGGATTTCCTGAGCTTCCCTGTATGAAAATCTTTTCTTACTATTTATAACCGTTTTAAGAATCTTATAATTGAGAACGTCTCCACTCCTGGATAAATCTATAATTATACTAAAAGTTAATCTATCCCTTCCAGGAATTAAACTGCATAAATTATTAGAAAGGTTTTCTGGAAGCATAGGAATAACTCTATCAATAAGATAAATGCTTGTTCCTCTTTTTCTTGCTTCTTTATCAAGTTCTGTAGAATCTCTAACGAAAAAACTTACGTCAGCAATGTGAACCCCGAGCTGAAATTTGCCATCCCCTTTCTCTTCAAGAGATATAGCATCGTCAAAATCCTTGGCATCTTCAGGGTCAATAGTAAAAATCAATTTGTTCCTGAAATCAACTCTATTTTCAATTTCTTTCAGTATCATCTTTTCGTCCATTTTTTCTGCTTCTTTTACAACCTCTTCTGGAAAAGAACTGGCAAACCCATAACTTCTTGCAATTGCAAAAATATCCACTCCTTTCTCACCGGGATAACCTATAACCTCAACAACACTCCCTTCAGGGTTCAGAAATTCGGATTCCCACCTATCAATCCTTACAACTACCTTCTGACCGTCTTTCACATTTTTTGCGTTTGAATCGTTCACATAAACATTATGAACATACTTCATATCATCCGGTATAACATACCCATTAATCTTGAGTTTTCTATATGTTCCAACAATCTCTCTTTTTCTTTTTTCAATAACTTCAACTATTCTTCCTTCTCTGCTTTTTCCGGATTTTCTTGCAAAAATTTCAACTCTGACTTTATCACCGGGAAAAGCAGTTCCTCTGTTCTCTTTTCCTATATAAATTTCCCCCTTTTCAGTCGATACAAATCCATAGCCATACTTACTTGACCTGAATACACCCGACAGAATGTTATGACTGGCAAATCTATATCTTCTATTCTTCGCTCTTTCTATTCTCTTTTCTTCCAATAATTTTTTCAAACACCTTTTCAATTCAGGATAATTCCGTGAAGGAATTTTAAGTCTCCTCTGAATCTCCTTTGATTTAAATGCAACTCCCGAATATTTTTCCAGAAGAAAAAGAACATCATTTTCAAG
>QNDJ01000045.1 GCA_003644825.1 Candidatus Zhuqueibacterota bacterium
GTTTTTGGTTTTGACCATACAGATGCTGGTGCCTGGCTGTCAGAAAAATGGAAATTACCCGACAGGATTCTTAAACCTATAAAATTCCATCACAAATCTAAAAATATACCTGAAAATTTCTTAAAAGAAATCTATATAACGAGCATTGCTGATTACCTTGTGAAAAAGAATAATGTCGGATATAGTGGAGATAGTAAAACCCCTATCTTAAATAAAGATGCTATCAGAGAATTGAATTTGAAAGATAATGATCTTTTATTGTTCTCTAAGGAACTTATTAAATTGAAACCCAAAATAGAGTCCTTCTTAAAAATATTAATTAAATAAACTGTACTTTTTTCACTCCATTAGAAATTTTGTTCATCCTTTAATTTTTTTATTTTCAGGTTATTCTTGCTGTTCTTTTATATAAATTCCCCGGTTGGTAATCTGAATCTGTTTAATTATAAATAACTCACATTTATTAACAAGTATATTTCACAAGAAAAGCTCATTGTTTTTTTCGGTTGTTTTTTGTTACAAACAAAATACTTCTATTGAGATTATTTTTCATTTCTTTTATTGTAAAAATATAACCCTGCAGGGAAGTCCTTAATAAATCCTTGATTATTTCTTATTTTTCTAATATATTTAAAAATATGAATATTAAAGCAAAAATACTCTGGGCAGATGATGAGATAGATCTTTTGAAGGCTCATTTGCTTTTTCTTGAGGAAAAGGGCTATTCTGTTCAAACGGTAACAAATGGTGAAGATGCAGTTGCTTTTATGCAGAAAGAGGATTTCGATATTGTATTTCTGGATGAAACAATGCCCGGTATGGATGGTTTAGAAGCACTTGTCAGAATAAAAGAAATCAAGCCAGGTGTTCCAGTTGTGATGGTAACGAAAAACGAAGAAGAAAGCTTGATGGAAGAAGCAATTGGCTCAAAAATTGATGATTATCTGACAAAACCTGTGAATCCGAGTCAGCTCTTGCTTTCCTGTAAAAAATGTCTTGAAAAGAAAAGAATAAAAAAAGAGAGAATTTCCAGAAAATATGCAGAAAAATTTTCAGAAATATACCAGATACTTAATAATCAACCTGATTTTAAGAACTGGATGGATTTGCATATTCGATTGTGTGAATGGGAAATTGAGATTGATGAATACCCTGATATGGGAATGACCGATACTTTAACAGACCTCAGAAAAGAGTGTAATTCTCTTTTTTCAAGATATGTTGAGAAACATTACAGGGAATGGATATTTGGAAATAATAGACCTGAACTTTCTATTGATGTTGTTCCTTCACATATTATTCCTGAGTTAAAGAATGGTAAAAAGGTGGTATTTATAGTGCTTGATTGTATCAGATTGGACCAGTGGCTTGTTATTGAACCGTATTTATATGATTATTTTAATATTGAAAAGGAATATTATTTTTCAATTCTTCCGACGGCTACACCATATTCAAGGAATTCTATGTTCAGCGGGCTCTTTCCCCGAGAAATTGAAAAACGTTATCCAGACATCTGGCAGGAATGGGATGATGAAGACGATAGTAGAAATAGACACGAAAAAGAGTTGCTTGATATTCTATTAAAGAAAAATGGAGTGAATCTAAACCCTGAATTAAAATATGTAAAAATACTTAATGTGGATGATGCAAAAACTCTGGAAAGAAACCTTTCATCTTTTCTAAATCTTCAATTGCTTGTAATTGTGATAAATTTTGCGGATCTTCTTGCTCATAAGAGAAGTGAGTCAGAAGTATTAAAAGAGATTACCAAAAACGAGTCTGCTTACAGGTCTGTTACCCGTTCCTGGTTTGAACATTCATCACTTTTTTACATACTGAGGAATATTGCAGGAAAAGAAAATATTGTTTTTATAACATCAGACCACGGAAGTATAAGAGGCAAGAGAGGAACCAAAGTAATTGGAGACAGGGAAACATCACCTAATTTAAGGTATAAGTATGGGAGAAATTTGCAGGTAGATCCCAGAAATGCTATTGTAATTAAAAATCCTTATGATTACAGACTACCTGAAAGAAATATTAACTGTCAGTATATTATTGCCAAGGAAGATTTTATTTTTCTTTATCCTACAGGGTATCATCATTATTATAACCTGTATAAAGACAGTTTTCAGCATGGTGGTGTTTCACTTGAAGAGATGGTTTTGCCAATTGTTAAACTCATTGGAAAATAGACTTGATGGTGATATCAAGAAGTAGCCGGGAAACTTATAGATTAGGTATAGAGATTTCTAAAATTTTAAAAATAAAAGATATTGTTTCAATATATGGAGAGCTTGGAACAGGGAAAACGAGGATTATCCAGGGTATTTGTAGGGGGCTTGGTGTGAAAGAGAGGGTTACAAGCCCTTCTTTTGCATTAATAAATGAATATTCAGGAAAATTAAAAGTATATCATTTTGATTTTTTCAGAGTAAATAGTTTATCTGAAGCAATGGAACTCGGTTGTATTGATTATTTTTATGATGATGGTATCTGTCTTATAGAATGGCCTGAAAAAATTGAGAAACTTCTACCTGAAAAAAGAATTAATGTTATTATTCAATACCATAAAGAAAGAAAGAATTGGAGAAGGATAGAAATAATAAGGAACCCCTAATTTTAGGATTGGAGACTTCTTATAGGATTTGTGGTGTATCACTTACAAGAGGTGAAAAGTTAATAGCTGAATTGAACATTGATGCATACAGGTCTCATACTGAAAAACTTCTAAATTTGATTATAGACCTATTGAGATATGCTGAAATGGAACTTAAAATGGTGGATTTAATAGCGGTTTCGATTGGACCGGGTTCTTATACAGGATTAAGAGTTGGATTGAGCACTGCAAAAGGATTGGCTTTTAGTCTTAACAGACCGATTGTGGGTGTAAGAACCCATCTGGTACTTGCTTATCCTTTTAGAAATTATGCAAGATGGCTATGTTCAGTAATACCTTCAAAATCTGGAGAGATTTACAGGGTTTATTTTGAGTTTAGAAATGGAAAATGCAAAAAACAGGAAGGTATGGGGGCAATTAAACTTGAGGAGTTCTATTCCGAATTGAAAAAGAAAAAGCCTGCTATATGTGGTATTGTTGACGGGCTTGATTTAAATTATCTGGAGAATTTTGTTGGTTGTCAGTTTTTAAGTAAAAAAGGTTCATTTCCTGAAAGTTATTATGTTAGTGTTTTAGGATACGAGAAATATCTGGCTGGTGATTTTTCAGATATTATCACCCTGGAACCATTTTATATAAAAGATTTTCCAGATAGAAAATGAAAGTTATAATCAGGCGGATGAGATTCTCAGATGTAGAAGAGGTGAGCACCCTTGAAAAAGAAATATTCAGTAATCCCTGGTCTAAATATAGTATAATGCAAAATTTATTTCATTCAGATGTATGTTTTTCTTTTGTAGCAGAAGTTGATAAAAAAATAGCAGGATATGCTTTTACCTGGATAGTTAGGGATGAACTTCATATTGGTAATATAGCTGTAAAAAAGGAAATGAGAAGAAAAAAAATTGCAGAGTCTTTGATGAAGAAAATAATTGAAAAAGGAAGAATATATGGTTGTTCTTATGCTTATCTGGAGGTTAGAAAATCTAATGAAGCAGCTATTTCTCTCTATAAAAAGTTTGGTTTTGTAAAAAATGGAGTCAGGAAAAGATATTATCCTGATAATAATGAAGATGCTATAATAATGTTTAAGTATTATAAAAATAAGAAAAAATAAAAATGGAATGGTTTAAGAGAGTTAAGGAAGGGGTATTTCCTCAAAAGAAAAAAGATTTACCCGAAGGAATATGGATAAGGTGTGAAAAATGTAAGGAGATTTTATATAGAAAAGAGCTTGAAAAAAACCTTAAAGTATGTTTTAAATGTGGTCATCATTTTAGAATAGGAGCAAAAGATTATATAAAACTTATTCTTGATAAGGATAGTTTTTCAGAGTTAGATGGGAATTTGAAATCAGTTGACCCATTAAAGTTTAAGGATACAAAAAAATACAAAGATAGATTAAAGGAAGCCATCGGAAAAACGAAAATGAACGAAGCAATTATAACGGGATTTGGAAAGATTAATGGTAGAGATGTTGTTTTTGGGGCAATGGATTTCAGGTTTATTGGTGGAAGTATGGGGTCGGTTGTAGGAGAAAAAGTGAAAAGAGCTACTGAAAAAGCTATGGATAAAATGTGTCCGTTAATAATTGTTTGTGCTTCTGGTGGTGCCCGAATGATGGAAGGCCCTATATCATTAATGCAGATGGCAAAAACGAGTACTATGCTTGCGAAATTTTCTCAGAAAAAGGGTATATATATTACGGTTTTAACTAATCCAACGACAGCAGGTGTAATGGCAAGTTTTGCTATGCTTGGGGATATTATTATAGCAGAACCAGGTGCATTACTTGGATTTGCAGGCCCAAGGGTTATAAAACAAACTATTGGTGAAGATCTTCCTGAGGGGTTCCAGAGTTCAGAATTTCTTCAGGAACATGGTTTTGTTGACCTTGTTGTTCCAAGAGGAGAATTAAGAAATAAATTGATTGAGATTTTAAATTTCTTTTATCAGGATTAAAAATTTGGAAAAAGAAATACTTCTTACAAATGATGATGGAATTTATTCACAGGGATTATATGCTCTTTATCGGGAGATGAAGAAGCTCGGAAAGGTTACTATTGTAGCACCTGATACTGAAAAAAGTGCAGTTGGGCATGCAATTACTTTGTCGAGCCCTCTAAGGTTCTGGGAAATTAAAAGAAATGGAAGAGTTTTTGGTTATGCTGTAAATGGAACTCCTGCCGATTGTGTAAAAATTGCTGTTAAAGTGATAATGAAAAGAAAGCCCGATATTGTTATTTCCGGTATAAATAGGGGACCTAATACTGCAATGAATGTTATTTATTCTGGAACAGTGTCGGCAGCAACCGAAGCTTCTATTCTGGGGATATATTCTTTTGCCGTTTCTCTTACATCAAGGGAATATGATGATTTTTCAGCTTCTGCCTGTTTTTCTAAAAAATTAGCTAAAAAAATCTTCAGATACGGGCTCCCTGAAGGAACCTTCCTAAATGTTAACATTCCCCCCGGGAAAAAAGAAGATATAAAAGGTGTTAAAATTACTTCTCAGGGAAAAGGAAGATTTATCGAAGAATTTGAAAAAAGAGTTGACCCTTCTAAAAGAAGTTATTACTGGTTGAAGGGAGATAGACTGGAAATAGATGAAGATGAAAATGTTGATGAAGTTGCAATTAAAAATGGAAAAATATCTATTACACCCATTCATTATGATATGACAAATTACTCTGTTATAGAGTTATTTAAGAACTGGAACTTAACGATATAGTTAGATATGCACCAGAAATTAATTATACTCGATTTTGGGGGACAGTATACTCAATTAATTGCAAGAAGAGTAAGAGAACAGAATGTTTTCTGTGAGATTTATCCATATAATATAAGCTTGTCCCGACTGAATGCACTCAAGCCTGATGCTATAATACTCTCTGGTGGTCCGATGAGTATTTATGAAAAGGGAGCGCCCAGAATCGATAAAGAGATTCTTGAAATTGGAGTTCCGGTTCTCGGGATATGCTATGGGCTTTGTATAATTGCTGATATTTATGGTGGGAAGGTTATCGGGGCTACAAAGAGGGAATTCGGAAGAGCTGAATTAAATATTAATGATAATACGGACATATTTAAGGGAGTGTCAGATAAAACTATAGTCTGGATGAGCCACGGAGATAGAGTTGTTAAGATTCCGGATTCCTTTGAAATTATTGCATATACAGAAAATTCACCAATAGCTGCTGTAAGGAATAGAGAAAAAAAATTATTTGGAGTCCAGTTCCACCCGGAAGTGATTCATACAATTGAAGGAAAAAAAATATTGTCCAATTTTTTGTTTGAAGTTTGTGGTTTTAAAGGTGACTGGACACCTGCGTCCTTTGTCGATGAGACAGTAAAGAAAATTAAAGAGCAGGTTAAGAACAGTAAAATTATATGTGCATTAAGTGGTGGTGTTGATTCATCCGTAACATCAATACTTGTTCATAGAGCTGTAGGTAAAAATTTAACCTGTATATTTGTCGATAATGGTCTATTAAGAGCAGGTGAGAAGGAACAGGTTGAAAATACATTTAGAAGAAATTTTCATGTTAATCTGGTTAGTGTTGATGCATCTGACAGGTTTTTAAAGAAGTTGAAGGGTATAACTGACCCGGAAGAAAAAAGAAGAATTATTGGAAGAGAGTTTATAAGTGTGTTTGAAGAGGAGGCTGAAAAACTTGGTAGAGTGGAGTATCTTGCTCAGGGTACCCTTTATCCTGATTTGATAGAGTCTGTATCGTTTAAGGGTCCTTCTGCTACAATAAAAACACATCATAATGTTGGTGGTTTACCTGAAAAAATGAACTTAAAACTGATTGAACCTTTGAAGGAACTTTTTAAAGATGAGGTAAGAAGGGTCGGTAAAGAACTGGGTATACCGGAAGAAATACTATGCAGACATCCTTTTCCAGGACCCGGGCTTGGTGTTAGAATAATAGGTGAGGTTACAAAAGAAAAATTAGAAATACTAAGAAAAGCTGATGAGATATTTATTGATGAAATTAAAAGGTATGGAATATATAATGATATATGGCAGGCATTAACTGTTCTTTTGCCGGTAAGGACTGTTGGTGTTATGGGAGATGATAGGACTTATGAGAGTGTAATAGCGTTAAGAGCGGTTACAAGTATGGATGGTATGACGGCTGATTGGTTTCACCTTCCTTATGAGCTTATGGAAATTTTATCCAGCAGGATTATCAATGAAGTTCGAGGTGTCAATCGGGTGGTTTATGATATAAGTTCCAAACCACCAAGTACTATTGAATGGGAATAAAATGTGTGGAATAATTGGTTATGTTGGTAAAAATAATGCTATTCGTGTTGTTATGAACGGTTTAAAAAAACTCGAGTACAGAGGATATGATTCTGCAGGAATTGCTTATTTTGATTCTTCAAATTTTTTGAAAATTGTAAAAGCTCCGGGTAGATTAACTGAACTTGAAAAAGAGATAAATAAAAGTAGCATTCTTTCAAATATTGCAATCGGGCACACAAGATGGGCAACCCATGGAAAACCCTGTTTGAAAAATGCCCATCCTCATACTGATTGTAAAAATAGAGTTGCTGTAATTCATAATGGGATAATAGAAAATTTTTCGATTCTGAAAGATTATTTAGTCAGGAATAATCATAAATTTTCATCTGATACTGATACTGAGGTAATAGCTCATCTTGTTGGAGAAAACCTGGAAAGGGGAATTGAAGAAAGTTTATTTATGACCTTATCGAGAATAATCGGGACTTATGGTTTACTATTAATTTCTAACATAGAACATAGAAAAATTATTGCAGCAAGAAACGGGAGTCCTCTTTTGATTGGGATTGGTAAAGATGGTAATTATGTAGCTTCAGACCCGGCTGCTTTTGTTGGTTATACCAGAGATGTTATTTACCTTAAAGATAGGGAAGTTGCGATAATTGAAGCTGATAATGTTGAAACAAAAACTGTAAATAAAAGGGTTTTTAAAAGAAAAAGCGAGAAAATAGACCTGACTGTTGAAGAGATTGAGAAAAATGGCTTTGAACATTTTATGCTGAAGGAGATATTTGAACAGCCGAATTCTGTTAAAAATGCTTATAGAGGTAGAATAGTTAAAGAAAAAGGAATGGTAAGATTGGGTGGCATTCAAAATGTGAAGGAGAAAATAAAATGTTGTGAAAGAATTATTATAACAGCCTGCGGAACATCCTGGCATGCAGGGCTAATAGGTGAATATTTGTTTGAGGAGTTATGCAGAGTACCCGTCGAAGTTGAGTATGCCTCAGAATTCAGATACAGAAATCCGATTGTAAGGAAAAACGACATTTTGATAGCTATAAGTCAGTCTGGAGAAACAGCAGATACTCTGGCTGCTATGAAAGAGGCAAAAAGAAGGGGAGCTTATGTGCTTGGAATTTGTAATGTGGTTGGCAGTTCTATAGCAAGAGAAGCTGAAGCGGGGATTTACATTCATGCAGGACCGGAAATAGGAGTTGCATCAACAAAGGCTTTTACTGCTCAGGTTATTGTATTGTTTCTTTTTGCTATTTATCTGGCGAAAATGAAAAATTCAAAATTTGCTGGAGTAAAAAGACTGATTTCTGAGCTTGAAACTATTCCTGATAAAATAGAAAAAATCCTCAGTAAAAACAGTAAAATTTTAGAGATTGCCAGAAAATTTTCGGACAGGAGTAATTTTCTTTATTTAGGAAGGGGGTATAACTTTCCGGTTGCTCTGGAAGGCGCTCTTAAATTAAAGGAGATTTCATATATTCATGCTGAAGGCTATCCTGCAGCAGAAATGAAGCATGGTCCCATTGCATTGATTGATGAAGATATGCCTGTTGTATTTATTGCAGTAAAAGATGGCACTTACAGTAAAATTTTAAACAACATTGAAGAAGTAAAAGCAAGAAAAGGAAGGGTAATTGCCGTGGCTTTTGAGAATGATGAACAGATTGAAAAGAAGGTTGATGAGGTTATTTATATCCCTGAAACTGTGAAGTATCTTACGCCTGTTTTGTCTGTAATACCCCTTCAACTTCTTGCATATCATATAGCTGTATTGAGGGGTTGTAATGTTGACCAGCCCAGAAATCTCGCTAAAAGTGTAACTGTAGAATAAAAA
>QNDJ01000046.1 GCA_003644825.1 Candidatus Zhuqueibacterota bacterium
AAATTATTTGATATTGTTTTTTAAATTTAATATTATAAATAAACTAATTCAAGTAAAAATTAGGATATACACCAGATAAAAAACAATTAAACTTAAGGAGGTGAATTTCTATGTTCACAAAAAAATATATAATTCCTCTCATATTTATACTGAGTGTTTTTACAATTTCATTTGCCCAGGAGAAAAGTGGTTTACCTGTTAAAGCATATTTAGAGTGGAGAAATGTCGGAGACCCACAAATAAGCCCCTGTGGAAAATTGATTATTTACACCTATAGCTGGTATGATAAAATAGAGGATAAATCATATCAGAACTTATGGATTGCGTCAACAGAAAGTGGTGAAATAAGGCCTCTCACCCAGGGTAAATATCGGGATTCCTCACCAAGATGGTCACCGGATGGAAAAAGAATTGCCTTCATTTCGAACAGAACAGGTAAGTCCCAAATCCACGTTAAATGGTTAGATACAGGGCAGGAAGCCGTAATTACCGATGTTCTTCGTGGTCCCGGAAATATTCAGTGGTCTCCTGATGGAAAATACATAGCATTTACAATGAGTGTGCCGGGAAAACCTGAACCTGGAATCAGGATACCATTCAAACCAAAAGGTGCAAAATGGGCAAAACCACCAATTGTCGTTAAAAAATTAAGGTGGCGAAGAGATGGTAGTGGATATGTGAGAAATCAAACCACCCATATTTTTATTGTTCCATCAACTGGTGGCGCAGCCAGGCAGGTAACAAAAGATGATTACGACAGTAGTGCACCAATGTGGATGCCAGACGGAAAGAAAATCCTGACCTCCGGTGACCACAGACCAGATGCAGAATACCAGCTTGATGGCGGAGAAATATTCAGTGTAGATGTTGAAACGGGAGAATTTACTCAACTAACAAGCAGAAGTGGTCCCGACTACAGTCCTGTTCCTTCACCCAGCGGAAAATACATAGCATATACTGGATATGATTACAAACACTGGAGTTATACCGTTAGAAAACTCTATATTATGAACAGTAATGGTGGCAATTCTAAAGTTTTAACCACTCACCTTGATAGGGATGTTAGAAATGTTGTATGGGCACCTGACGAAAGCGGTTTATATTTCACTGTTCAGGACAGAGGCTTAACAAATATATATTTTTCGGACCTCAGTGGAAATTGTAAAAAAATAACAGATGGTTACTTTCAAATTTCGAGGTTTACAATCTCAAATACAGGCCAGATTGCGGCAACTATATCATCACCAGAAGATCCAACTGATATATACACTTTTTCAATCAATAACCCTTCAAAAATAAAAAGAATAACAAACGTAAATGAAAATTTACTGGTTAACTATAAACTTGGAGAATTAGAAGAAATCTGGTATAAATCCTTTGATGGGAAAAAAATCCAGGGATGGATAATAAAACCACCATATTTTGATCCTTCTAAAAAATATCCTTTAATTCTTTACATTCATGGTGGTCCACATGCGATGTATGGTGTTCGCTTCAATTCGGAATTTCAGATGCTTGCCGCCAGAGGATACGTGGTATTATATACAAACCCAAGAGGAAGCACAGGATATGGTCAGGAATTCGGAAACATAATCCAGTATCACTACCCGGGTGATGATTTCAAAGATTTAATGGCAGGTGTCGATGAAGTCATAAAAAGAGGATATATCGACGATAAAAAACTATGTGTTACCGGTGGCAGTGGCGGAGGTTTATTAACAGCATGGGTTATTGGCCACACCAATAGATTCTGTGCTGCTGTTTCTCAATACCCAGTAACAAACTGGATTACCGAAATAGGAACAGCTGATGCAGGTTATTACTTCGGCTCTGTATGGATGGATGGTATGCCCTGGGAAAATCCAGATTTCTACATAAAGAGGTCTCCCTTATTTTATGCAAAAAATTTCAAAACGCCAACAATGATTATCACAGGAGAAGAAGATTATAGAACCCCTATTGCCGAATCCGAAGAACTCTATCACGCTCTTAAAGCACAAAAAATTGATGCCGTATTAATCAGGGTCCCCGGAGAACCACACGGCGCAGCAAGAAGATATATCAGCCATAGAATCGCTAAAGTTTTATATATAATTGACTGGTTTGATAAGTACACTAAAAAGAAATAACAAAAAAAGAATATCACTTCAGTGCTCTGTTTCGTTAAAAAGGGGGTACTTTTTCTTAAAATAATTATTTCATTACCATTATGAGACCTGAAGACCTCATTCTGTCTGAAAACTTTGTATTAACTGGCACGGATGCTTGTCCTGTAAATGTAATTGAATAACAAACTACTGGCAGGTATCCTTGCACAAACTATAAGTAAAGCATCCCAGTATAAAATGCAGGTCAGGTATCCCTGTCTGTTATTTATTAAATAACGCTATAATATTGAAAAGATTGCTTCGACCCGTATGGGTCTCGCAATGACAGTATGGTGAGGATTGTTTCAACACTGTATAGGGGACTCTTAATGACAGGCTGGAGAGATTGCTTTGACCTTAAATTGATTTTGTCAATAACACACTGGTAGAAACCGATTTGACTCTGAATGGCATCTCTCAATGACAGACATCAGTTAGATTTATTAATATAATAATTTAATGTTTAAAATGATACCTACTATTTTTCATTGCGAGCCCCGTATGGGGCATGGCAATCCTTTGATTTTATAAATAAATATTACAGCACTATAATTCTATTCTGGTGGTGATATTCTGGGGATTAGTATATACAACGTTATGCTAATTTCACGAATTTATGATTAAAAAATATCTGTGTTATAATTGTTGTTAAATTAATTTTTTTGCCGCTACTAATGGAGCTCTTTTTTATCTTTTTCTATTTTGCTACAAATATTTAACCTATTGAGGTTCTTTTGAAGGAACAATGAATTACACAAATTTATGTATAAAAATTATTCTTTAGTTATTTTCTGGTGTGTTGTTATGGTTTAATGTATGAATATATAAAGTTTGCATTTTTACAGGCTGTGTGAAAATTCATTATGGAAGGGCAGAGATGCACGTCCTATGAGAATGATTGGTCACCTTCAGGATAGAATACTCTATCTCAACGATCAGTGACTCCCGTTCTACGGATGTAATTAAGAATGAGATATGTAAAAAGTTGCAGTTAAGTCACCTTAACAAAAGCAATAAAGTATGTATAAGAACACAAAATGTAGTCAAGTTAACTGACAAAAAAGCCAGGAGGTAAGGCATCCATACCTGCCCAAAGACCTAAAAATACTCTAAAACCAGAGTTTTTACATAATCTCCTTCCAGGTTGCAACAATCTGAGAAGCAGGATTAAGCAGAGCATTCTTCTTTACAGTATTAAGATTGCTCTGCTTAATCCCATGGATATACCTGAATTTATTATAGGATGGATTTCACACTCTATTATTGTGATGGCATTTATACCTGCAATACGCTCACAAATTTAATCAATCCTTGCTGGAATAGAATCTGAAGTCATGGGTTTTAGTGTATCCTGCCATAACCGTTCCTCTGTAGTATTGAGTCCAGGATCTTGTTATTGGATTTTCAGCCCTTACCCTGTAATTATACGATCCCCTCATTTCTTTAATTTTAAACAGATACTGTCCATTTTCATCAGTTGCAATAGTTGAGGAAGACCATACAAGCTGGGTACCAACATCTGAACCTCTGACCCTTGCATATCCATACTCAACCCTCACATTCGGTGTAGGCTGGTCATCGACATACACTATTCCTTTAATCGTACAGAAACCACCCGATTCACTATTTGTTCCTTTACTACAAAAGGCAAAAAGCAAAATAATAAAAACAAACTTAAGTTTCTTCATTTATTATCCCCCTCCCCCATATAAAATTTAATTTAAATAAATATTTCATATTATTATAAGAGATTGCATATTAATGATTCTAAACTTATCTGGACTTTACAAGGTCATTCAGGATTTCGAGGGCAAGGTCTATTTCTTCAAAACTATTGTAAATGTGAGTCGACAGACGAATCCAGTTATAGCCATATTCAGCAACAAGCCTGTAATAAATTTTCCCTTTTTCTTTAAGGGCTTTTCCTATTTCCTGATGTGTGAATCCATCAATGGAGAAACTACAGGCACCTGAATTCATATCATCTCTCATCGGAGTTTTAAGCTGAAGTCCTTTAATTTTAATCAGATTTTCTCTCAGATACCTGTTTAACTGTCTTATTCTTTTTTCTATTCTATCCTTTCCAATAGCATTTTGAAATTCAACGGCTTTCCATAAACCATAAATTAGCTGGTCATTTCTCGTTCCAACCCTGTTAAATCGTTCAGCTTTAAGGCTTAAATCATCCCAGCCACCGCTTGCAATTGTTGTCCACAACCTATCAGCCATATCTTCCTTAATAAACAGGAGTCCAGTTCCTTTTGGTGCACACAACCATTTATGAGTGCTGGTAGCATAAAAGTCACAACCAAGGTCATGGATATTAACGTTCAACATTCCCGGTGGGTGTGCCCCATCCACAACAAGAATTACACCTTTATCCCTGCACAATCTTGAAAACTCTTTAACAGGAAAAAGTAGACCCGTTGTAAAAGTAACATGACAGATACTGATAACCTTTGTTTTCCTGGATATTGCGTCATTGAAAGGATTCAGAAGGTCTGCTGGTTCTTTCGGCGGTGCAGGAAGTGATATCCGCTTTATAATACACCCATATCTTTTTGCTTTCAGCTCCCACATACATAACCCACCCACATGTTCATGGGTTGTAGTAAGGATTTCGTCCCCGGGTTTCAGGTCAAGACCATTGGCAACAAAGTTCATTCCTTCAGTTGTATTTCTTGTAAAAACGAGCTCATCAGTGTTAATTCCTATAAAATCTGCCACATCCTTTTTAAGCTTTTTCCAGTCCCAGCCAAACCCTTCAAAAAACTGTTCTCTTTTAATCATTTTTTCAAAAACAGCATTCATAACATACATAGGAACACTACCAGCCGTACCTGTATTAAGATAAACACCGCCTCTAATATAAAACTGTTTTCTAACCATTTTCCAGTAATCTTCATCAAAGGGAGAAGATGGTGTTTTGAGTTCTTTCAGCATAGACTCACTATCTCTTGAAAAAAGTTTCATTCCCTTAACTAATGGTATACCAAGCATATTTGAGGCTAAAGCGGCTTTTAAAAAGGTTCTTCTGCTGAACATATTTCCTCCTTTACTCAATTTTATTAGAATAATAAACCTGTGTTAGCAATATTTGTCAGAAATCATTTTTAATATAAACAAATAAATTATAAAATCAAGGATATTATATAAACCCGGTTTCAGTTTTATAAACTAAAATCCAGTATAATAATAAAGAAAAGAAGAAATTATCCACAAAGTAAATGTATAAACAGTTTTACTTATAGAAAAGGTTTAAAGACAGCCTGAAGTATGAATTCAAGCTCAAAATAAGGCTAAATTTATAAAAAATAACAGAGAATACTATCAGAAAAGAAAATACCTTAATACTACTGAGGGGAGTTATCAACAAGTTATCAACATTGTATCAGGGCATAAAATGAATGTTTCACGTGAAACATCAGCTCAACAGTTAAAATTTCTCTATCCTCTTAATGTGAATTAGCAGAGCTGTAATATCAGCAGGAGAAACCCCTGAAATCCTTGATGCCTGGGCAACCGAAACTGGTCTCAACTTATTCAGTTTCTCCCTTGCTTCTTTCGATATAGATTCAATTTTCATATAATTGATATTTTCTGGAATTCTCTGGTTCTCAAATTTCATCGACTTCTCAATAAGGTCTATTTGTTTTTTTATGTACCCTTCATATTTTACTTCCATTTCTATCTGAAAATCAAAAGGTTTTGCTGAGGTTATAAACTCTTTTTCTCTATCAGTAAAAATATCCAATTCCTTAATATTATTATAAGAAATCTGGGGCCTTTTGAGGATATTATACAGGTTCTCCGTATTTGAAATGGGAGTTGTTCCTCTCCTTTCAAGAAGAAAATTAATATCTTCTGGTTTTACCCTTTTTTTCTTCAACAATTTTATTATATCCTCTCTTAATTTTCTTTTTTTAACCATTTTAGAATAGACATTTTCATCAATCAGACCTAACTTATACCCGTAAGGCATCAATCTTTCATCTGCATTATCCTGCCTGAGAAGCAGCCTGAACTCTGCCCTCGAAGTAAATAGCCTGTACGGTTCCTCCGTCCCTTTATTAACAAGGTCATCTATCAACACACCTATATAAGACTCAGACCTCTTAAGAATAAACGGTTCTTCATTCCTAATTTTAAGAATAGCATTAATACCAGCCATAATCCCCTGAGCAGCAGCTTCTTCATATCCCGAAGTTCCATTTACCTGACCCGCAAAAAAAAGATTCTCTATCTTTCTTGATTCAAGGTTCATCTTTATCTGTTCCGGAGGAAAATAGTCATATTCAATAGCGTATCCAAACCTTGTAATTTCAACATGTTCAAGTCCTCTGATTGATCTTAATCCCTTCAGTTGAATATCTTCAGGCAGGCTCGTGGAAAAACCATTTACATAATATTCACAGGTGTCCAATCCTTCAGGTTCAAGAAAAATCTGATGCCTGTTTTTATCTGAAAATCTATATATTTTCAATTCCACAGAAGGGCAATACCTTGGTCCTGTTCCAGTTATAACCCCTGTGAATAAAGGAGACCTGTCAAATCCTGATTCAAGAATCTTATGGGTTTCCGGGTTTGTGTAAGTTAAATAACAAGGAACCTGCTCACGTTCTATTTTTTCAGTCTGAAAAGAAAACGGCTGTGGGTTTTCATCACCGGGTTGAACCTCACACCTTTCCCAATCAACAGTTTTTCCATCTATTCTTGGTGGTGTACCTGTTTTAAATCTTTTGCTTTTTATTCCTGATTTTTCCAAAGATTCTGTCAGTCCAGTAGCTGCAAATTCACCAGCTCTACCCGCTCGAAAATTTTTTAATCCTATATGAATCAAGCCATTTAAAAATGTCCCGCCAGAAACTATAACAGTTTTCCCTTTAAATATTGTTCCAGTAAGGGTTTTAACACCGTAAACTTTTTCTTTATTTGCAATAATTTCTCTTACCATTCCTTCTTTTAAATCAATATTTTCGGTTTCTTCTATTGCTTTCCTCATTATCTTTGAATAAAGGAGTCTGTCCTCCTGAGCCCTTGGCGACCAGACAGCAGGTCCTTTTGATTTATTTAGCATTCTGAACTGGATACCAGCTTTATCACTTACCTTTGCCATTTCTCCACCAAGAGCATCAATTTCCCTGACAAGATGACCTTTTGCAAGTCCACCTATTGCCGGATTACAGGACATCTGAGCTATAGTAAAAAGATTCATCGTTATTAATAGAACCTTTCCCCCCATTCTTGCAGCAGCCAGCGCCGCCTCACAACCAGCATGCCCCGCACCAATGACTATTACATCATATTCTTTATCCATCCTTTTAAAAAAATAACTTTCAAATCCCTGATAAATTTAATATATCCTTACTTCAAAGGGGTAGTTTCACCCCTTTATTGAGTTCAACCGCCTTTCTATAAATAAGAGAAGCTGTAGCAACATCTTCAATTGCCAGACCAAGGTTCATCGTCATAGTCCTTTCATAAGGTTCTTCCCTTCCATTAACTTTCCCGGCTACAATATCTCCAAGGTCAATAATCTTTTCAGGAAGGTTTTTAAAATAACCAATAGATTTATAATAGTTCAATTGTTTTATATCATCTGTAACAAATTTATCAGCTAACTTCATAGCATCAGGTTTCCAGTAGGAATCAAAATCAATAGCTGAAGCAAAACAACCTTTCTCAAACCATTCTTTATCAATTGTTGGTGAAGGAGTCTTCAGGATTGGACCGGCAGTTACCACTACATCCATTCCAATAACAGCTTTTTCCGGGGAATCCACAGGAATGATATCAAATTTATAAATACCCCTCATATCTTCAATATATTTTGATAGATTTTCCCTATTTATATCATAAGCATAGACCTTTTTTATATTTTTTAGCACTATATTGAGTGCTTCAAGGTTTGTCCTTCCCTGAACACCACATCCTAAAATACCGACCTTTTCAGAATCCATTCTGGCAAGAAACTTTGCAGCAACGGCAGTGGCAGCTCCTGTTCTTTTTCCTGTAATCCAGGTGCAATCCATTACTGAAACAGGAAATCCCGTCTCAGTATCATTTAAAATAAAAAGTCCTGATATATAGGGAAGACCCCTTTTATTATTTTCTGGAAATCCACTCACCCATTTCAATCCTGCATATTTTATTTCAGGAAGATATGCAGGCATAGCATGAATGAATGCATCCTTACCGGGATGAACACCGGGTTTCGGTGGCATCTCAAAATTTCCTTCACTTTTGCTGATAAAGGCTTTCTCAACTGCATCAATTATCTCTTCCATTGAAAGATTTATCTCTTCCACATCTTTCTTTGAAAGATATAACAATTCCATTTCCCCTCCTTTTTACATTTATTACAATTGCATTTAATTTCATCCATCTATTCTTTTTTAATGTTTTACCGAATTTTCGGTCAATTTTTCCAGAAGATCTTTTACCGGATAACCAAGCTCTTCAGCTAACCTTGCATGATAAAGAGATAAATCATACCTCTTAAT
>QNDJ01000047.1 GCA_003644825.1 Candidatus Zhuqueibacterota bacterium
GATAAATTGTTCCTTTTCTTCTATTTTAGATGCTTCATTAATGTTGAACCAGGCATACATCCACTCATTTTTTATAATTACCCGATTTATATCCAGTGTATAAGCTAAAAGTTTTATATAAACCAGATACAATAAAGCCTCTGCTTGTTCTGGTAAAGTTCCATATCTATCTTTGAGTTCTTCCCTTAAAAGAGAAATTTCACAGGGTTCCTTTATCATTGAGATTCTTCGATATATCTCAACTCTTTGCTGGCTATCTTCAACATAATTATCTGGCAGATATGCATCAATATCAGTTTCTACCTTGATTTTTTTCATTTTCTCATCAAATTTTTCTTTTATTTTTTCTGATATTATCCCTTCCATTTTTTCTTTTTCTTCCTTAACTGCTTCCTCAAGGATTTTTGTATACAGCTCAAATCCTACTGCATTAATATGACCGCTTTGTTCAGCACCAAGTAGATTTCCCGCACCTCTTATTTCCAGGTCTCTCATAGCAATCTGGAACCCTGCTCCCAGTTCTTCATATTCAAGTAATGTTCTCAGTCTTTTCAGAGCAACATCGGATAGGGTATGAATGGATGGAACCAAAAGATAAGCGTAAGCCTGAATATTTGACCTTCCTACCCGTCCTCTTAACTGATAAAGTTGTGACAGGCCAAATTTTTCTGCATTATTTATTATAATAGTATTTACATTTGGTATATCAATTCCTGATTCAATAATCATAGTTGAAACTAAACAATCAAATTCACCTGCCATAAACTTTAGCATTATTTTTTCCAGTTCTCTTTCTCTCATCTGTCCGTGGGCAACAGCAAAACGTACACCAGGAAGTATCCTTCTTAGTTTAGAAGCTATGGAATTAATCGTTTTTACCCTGTTATGAACAAAATAGACCTGACCACCTCTATCAATTTCTTTTATTATTGCATTTCTGATTATATCTTCATTAAATATTGTTAATTCTGTGATTATCGGTAATCTATTTTTAGGTGGTGTGTTTATACTGGAAAGGTCTCTGGCACCCATCAAGCTCATATGAAGAGTCCTCGGGATAGGTGTAGCTGTCATTGTTAATACATCTACAGTTGTTCTGAGTTTTTTAAGTCTTTCCTTTTGAGCAACTCCAAATCTTTGCTCCTCATCGATTATAACAAGACCAAGGTCTTTGAATGTAACATCCCGGGAAAGAAGCCTGTGGGTTCCAATGATTATATCTATTCTCCCTTTTTTCAGGTCGGAAATAATCTTTTTCTGTTTTGCCCGTGTTTTAAACCTGGATAAAACTTCAACATTAACCGGATATTGAGCAAGCCTCTCTTTAAATGTCTCAAAATGCTGCTGGGCAAGAACAGTTGTTGGAACAAGAACAGCAACCTGTTTACTATCATTAACACATTTAAATGCCGCTCTTAAAGCAACCTCTGTTTTACCATAACCTACATCTCCGCATACAAGCCTGTCCATTACATTTTTACTCTCCATATCTTTTTTTATTTCCCATGTAGCTGATAACTGGTCAGGAGTTTCTTCATAAATAAAAGAAGCTTCCAGTTCTCTTTGCCACTGGGTATCTGGCGAGAATGAAAAACCCTCTCTTGACTTCCTCACAGCATAAAGCTCCATCAACTCTTTTGCAATATTTTTTAAGGATTTTTTTGTTTTGTTTTTTATTCTGAGCCAGTCATTTCCACCTAATTTGCTAAGTTGAGGTTTTATACCTTCCTGCCCTGAATATTTCTGAAGATTAAAAAGATTTTCAACATTAAGATACAGAACATCATTATCCTTATAAAGAATTTTCAAACACTCCTGCAGGCTTCCACCAAGAGATACCTTTTCCAGACCAATATACTTGCCGATGCCAAAATCCTCATGAACAACAAAATCTCCAGGAATAAGAGCTTTACTCGACAAAATATCTTTAACTTTTCTTTCTTTAAATTTTACCCTTTTCCATCTCTTTCTTTTGAATATTTCATAGTCAGTAAAAACAGCCAATTTCCCATCAGGAAAAATAAATCCCTTCTGTATTGAGCCAACTGTAATTGAATAATTCCCGAGATTCCCATCATTTTCAAAGAATATTTCTTCAAGTCGGTTAGCCTGTCCCTGATTATCACAGAGGATATATGTTGTATATTTTGAGCGGTTTGAATTCAAATTCTTTAAAGTATTAAACAGAAAATTAAGGTTTCTGTTGAAAGATGGTGAACCTGCAGTCCCGAAATCAACAATACAGGGTCTATTCCGAGAAATTAAAGATTTCTCAATTATCTGCTTTGTCTCTAATTTGTTAAAAATATCCTCAGGCTTAAATACTGTAAATTTACTTTCTGAAAAAAAAGAATATATTGTATTCCAGGTATAATCGACAAATTTGTTTTTTATATTTTCAGGCTCGTTTAAAATTATAATTGCATCATCATCAAAATAATCAAGAAACTGTCCTTTCTTTTCATTAATTATTTCGGTTACCGGGGTAACAAACGTAATGGATTCAATATTTTTTACTGAACGCTGAGTATTAATGTCAAAAAGCCTGATCGACTCAATAGTGTCTCCAAAAAATTCAATTCTCACAGGTTCATTCATTGTTAAAGGGTAAATATCAATTATTCCACCACGAACACTCATATCACCAGGAGATACCACCATTTTTTCTCTTTTAAAACCACCATCAATTAATCTTTTTATTAATGAATAAAATTCACAGTTTTCACCCTTTTTAAGTGACATAATGTAATTATTAAAAATAGATGGTGGAATAACAGGAAAAGCAAGAGACTTTCCAGTTGTTACAAAAACACCTTTTCTATTCAATGCAAGGGCTTCAAGCGATTTTAGCCGAAAACTTCTTGTTTCTCTTGTAATATCTGTTCTACCGAAAGGATTGTCCTGATATGGAGGGAAATAATTAACTTCTTTACCAAGAATAAACTCGATATCACCTGAACAATTTTCACCTTCTCTTGAATCTTCCAGAATTAATAAAATTTGCCTGTCTTCATAGTATAGGTTCAATAAAGCCGCAATAATACTGATAAAGGAACCAGAACAATTTTTAATCAAGATTCCTTCTTTTTTTTCTACTTTTTCCAGAAAATCATTTATTAATCTGGAGTTTTTCAGATTTTTTTCTATTCTTTTAAAAAACAATTTTACTCAGAATTTTTATTTATTTCGACCTGAATAGCATTTCTTACAGAGCCTTCACAACTTCTCAATCTTTTTTCAGCAACTCTTCGGGAAACACCCGCAAGAATCATCACTATTGCAGTTTTAACGGAACCTCCCGCCTCAAGTAGTGTATTATAAGCAGTATCATAATCAACACCTGTTACCATCATTACCAACCTTTTTGACCTTTCCTCCAGCTTTTTACTTTTCATCTGCAGGTCAACCATCAAATTCCCGTACACTTTCCCGAGTTTAATCATTGATGTAGTTGTAAGCATATTCAGTATAAGTTTCGTAGCGGTTCCTGCTTTCATCCTCGTAGAACCCATAATCACTTCTGGACCAACAATCGGGCATATTGATACATCAACTCTCATTTCTATATCTTTTCTTGGGTTGCAGGTAATGTATATAGTCTTTGCACCCAACTCCTTAGCTTTTTCGATAGCACCTATTACATAGGGTGTTCTTCTACTTGCGGCAATCCCACATAGAACGTCTTTATAATTAAATCCTCTTTTTATTAAATCTTCAGCACCTTTTTCTTTCAGGTCTTCAGCGCCCTCCTGAGACTCAACCAGGGCTTTTCTTCCACCGGCAATAATCCCCTGAACCAACCCGGGGCTCACACCGAAGGTTGGTGGACATTCGGACGCATCCAGAACCCCAAGTCTTCCACTTGTTCCTGCCCCCACATAAAACAATCTTCCCCCGTTCTTAAAAGCGCTAATAATAATTTCAACAGCCTTTTTTATATATGGTATCTCCTTTTCCACGGCATAGGGAACTGTTTTATCTTCTTCATTTATTAGTTTCAGAATCTCCTCAATACTGTAAGTATCAATGAATTTTGATTTCGGATTAACTCCTTCTGTTACAAGGTTCTGAAGCTCATTGAATATTGTTTTTGAATCCATCATTTATTAAAAACTTTTACCAGATTTAATTCTTTATCAATATTTTCAGTTGTTTTATAAAAAATCTTCTGGTGTTCCAGTTTTAAAATCTTACAATATTTATTTTTAACCGTTTCAAGTTCTTTACTAAAATCCGGAGCTTTAGGAAAAATCATCACCGCCTTTTTATTATTACTGAAAAAGTTTATACATACTTCAATCAATTTATCAAGCTTATATACAGCTCTCGAAAGAATAATATCAAACTTGTGGGCATACTCCTTATTCTTTGATATAACTTCCCCTCTTCCGTGTAAAACATCAACACCGTCTATTTTAAGCTCTTTAATAACTTTTGAGAGAAATAAGCATTTATTTTTCCTTGCTTCCAACAACATTCCTTTAAGTTCTGGAATAACAATTTTTATCGGGATACCTGGAAATCCTCCTCCAGAACCAAAATCAAGAAAATTCTTTGTACTATTTTTATCAATGAATTTTGTAAGAATTATAGACTCAAAAAAATGCCGCTCAATTATTCTATTCTCATCATTCTTGGAAATAAGGCTTACCCTTTTGTTCCAGTCAAGAAGTAATCTTAAGTATAATAAGAATTTCCCTTTTACTTTTTCAGTAAGTTTAATATTATTTTTACCACAGAGTATATCCAGAAGTTCTATTTCATCATTTATATTTTTCATTTCGGTTATTCATTCTACAAATAATAATTTAGAAAAAAAAATAATAATCTCAAGTTGAATTTAATATCATTTTGACTGGGTCCGTAAAATTATAAAGGGGCTTTTACCTGAGATTATTTTTAAGTATCTTTATTCCAGAAAAACTGAACCTATATACAATATTAAAGCAGGTAAATCAAAGTGATAGATTTTTTTATTACATTTTCCATCCTGGTCCGTGAACAAAACGGCCGGGTTTTGCTCCTGTATGTTTTCCATTTTTTAATACCTGTTTACCATTTACAAAAACATGAATCACTCCGGTTGAATACTGATGGGGTTTATCATAAGTTGCGTGGTCTGCAACTCTGGCAGGGTCAAATATAACAATATCTGCAAAATATCCCGGTAACAGCAGACCTCTTCGTTTGATTTTAAGATTTTTAGCTGGCAAAGATGTCAGCTTTCGAATAGCTTCTTTCAAAGGAATTATCTGTTCTTCCCGGACATATTTTCCTAACAGACGAGAAAAAGAGCCATAAGCTCTGGGATGAGGATTCGATTTGAGAAAGACACCCTCCGTTGCAATGGAAGCAGCATCCGAGCAAAAGCTAACCCAGGGAAGAGAAATCTGCCTTTTTACATTCTCCTCAGACATCATAAAATAAACAGCATCTATTCCGCCCTCATTTTCAATCACAAGGTCCATTGCTGTTTCCTCTGGAGACTTACCTCTCATTTTAGAAACCTCACCAAGGGTTTTACCGGTTAAAGGCTTTAAAGAATCAATTTTAAAACCAACAAGCAAAATATTATCAGGTGAACCAGCCGCATAATAAAGATTCTCCCATTCATCAGATGGTAAGGACATCTCTTTTTTTACTCTGTCCCTGATTGATGGAACTTTCAAGCGTTCAACTAATGCTTTGGTTCCACCTTCATGTACCCATGGTGGAATAACAGCATCAAGGCTGGTTGCTCCAGCAGTATAAGTGTACATATCTGCAGTAACTGGAACCCCTTCACTTCTGACAGTCTCAATTTTTTTTATTACTTCGTCAAGTTTATGCCAGTTGTATTTTCCTGCAGCTTTCAGATGATATATTTCTGCTCTTGCACCTGATTCTCTTGCAATAGTAATAAACTCATCAATAGCTTCAAGAAGATGGTCTCCTTCACTTCTTATGTGAGAAATATACATTCCATCATATTTTGCCACAGTTCTTGCAAGAGCAACCAGTTCATCTGTTTTTGCATAAAAACCTGGTGCATAAATCAATGCTGAACCAACACCAAGAGCACCTTCTTTCATTGCTTCCTCAACAAGACTGCACATCTGTTTAAGTTCTTCAGGGTCTGGAGCTCTATTTTCATATCCAATGACATATATTCGGACAGTTGTAGCCCCGATAAAAGATGCAATATTTGGTGAAATACCCTTATCTACAAGGTATGTAAGATATTCTGATAAAGTAGTCCATTTTATATCATATTTAATATCTCCCTGTTGTTCGATTATTGTTTTTTTCATTTCATCATTGAGTGGCCCCATAGACCACCCTTCTCCAAAAACTTCAAGTGTAACACCCTGACGAATATCACTCTGAGACCTACCATCCTCAATCAGAGATTCTGTTGCCCAGCTCAACATATTAATAAACCCTGGTGCCACTGCAAGGCCCGATGCGTCGATTTCCTTTTTACCGTGTTTATTATTTATAGTGCCAACCTCAGCAATAGAGTCAGATTTAATGGCTATATCACCTACAAACGGAGATGAACCACTTCCATCATAAATCGTGCCATTCCGAATTATTACATCATAATCTGCCCCCATTGAACAGGAAATAAATAAATTTAGAATAATTATAAGAAAAACTCTATAACAAAACTGCATACTAATTTCTCCTATATTATTTCTAATTTGAATGTAGTGCTTAATTATTAATAAATCAAGAATTTTCCATAATTTATACACAACCCTTAAGATAAGGAAAGCTTTAAGCTTGACAATCCCTTCTGTTTATATTAAATTACTAATTGCTATTAGTTATTTAAAGGTTTTTCTAATGAACAAAGGAAAAATATTATGTGTGGATGATAATCCAAACGTTCTTTATTCCCTAAGAAGGTTTCTTGAAGCTGAAGGATTTGAAGTTTATCTTGCAACTTCTGGAAAAGAAGCTTTATCTTTTCTTGAAAAGGAAGTTTATGATGTTGCTCTCATCGATTACAAAATGCCAGAAATGAACGGCATAGAACTCATAAAAAGAATTAAAGAAGAAGGTTATGAAATAGAACCAATTATAGTTACTGCTTATGGAGATGTTTCGCTCGTAGTCGAAGCAATAAAAGCAGGTGCATACGATTATATTTTGAAACCTTGGGAAGACGAACTTTTAATTTCTTCTATTAACAAGGTCTTAAATTATAAAAAACTATTAAAAGAGAAAAGGATTCTGCAGAACCAATTAAGGAAAAAACATAAATTCGATAATCTCATTGGCTCTTCACCATGCATGAGAAAAATTTATGACATTATAGAAAAGGTCAAAGATTCTGATAATAACGTTCTGATATATGGAGAGAGCGGAACTGGAAAAGAACAGATTGCTAAAGCAATTCATTTCAGCGGAAATAGAAAAAATGAATTGTTTATCCCTGTTGACTGCATTTCTATCAACCCAAACGTTATCGAAAGCGAGTTGTTCGGTCATGTTAAAGGAGCATTTACTGGTGCATATTACGCAAAAGAAGGGTTACTGAAATCTGCAGGCAAAGGAACAATCTTCCTTGATGAAATTGCTGAAATACCGCCTGGTATACAGGCAAAGCTTCTACGAGCATTACAGGAAATGGTAATTAAACCGGTTGGCAGTAACCGAACAGAAAAAATCAAAGCAAGAATTATCGCCGCTACAAACAAAGATTTACAAAGAGCAATAAAAAATGGTGAGTTCCGGGAAGACCTTTACTACCGCTTAAATGTTATATCTATTAAGGTACCTCCATTAAGAGAACATAAAGAGGATATTCCCCTGCTTGTTGACCATTTTATAGAAAAATACAACACTGATAAAAGGGAAATAAAAGGTATTTCTCCAGATGCCCTGAACATTCTTATGAACTTTGATTGGCCTGGAAATATAAGACAACTGGAAAATTGTATTGAAAGAGTTTTTACATTAGGTTCAGGAGATATTATTGAAGCAAAAGATCTACCGGAAGAAATAAGAAAGCAACAATCCGAAAAAATAGAAAAATTAAAATCCCTTAACGAAATTGAACAGGAACACATAATAAAAACAATACTGCATTTTAATGGAAATATTAGAAAAGCCGCAAAAATTCTGGGAATAGGAAAAAGTACCCTGTACAATAAAATAAAAAAGTACAACATAGATTTATGATATGTCCAATTTCTGGAATGTTGTCCAGATTCTGGAAATTATCTATTTAATACAGTCAAGAATCACTCAAAGAAGGCGCAAGGCTTGCAAAGAGTATCTTAAAAAAGATTAGTTTAATTTGTACAACTCGTTTTTTACATCACCAGAATAACACTACCAGAATCGAATTCTGGTAGTGGGAAATACACTACTGGAAGTCTCTGAAGAGACTTTTATTGGATTTTTAACAATAAAGTTATAATCCTTTTAAAACAGTCATTTTAATGACTTACCAATGGAATGTTCCAGCACCAGAATTCGATTCTGGTGCAGAAAAAGGATTAAACAACATTTCCATAGCTCGGGTATCTCCATTTCA
>QNDJ01000048.1 GCA_003644825.1 Candidatus Zhuqueibacterota bacterium
CATCGGTATTATCATCACCGATGTAAATTATAAATACCTTTTTCTTCCACAGGTTTCCAAATAAATGTTTTAATATAAATAAAATTGCCTTACCTTTATTCCAGCCTGAGAAATTTGTTATCTCATATACCATTTTACCTTCAATAATATTATAATCGACATAATTTTTTAAAGTTTCAAAGAAAGTTTTTTTTATATCATTAACCTCACTCTTGTAAGCCATTCGATAGTGAAGGCTTGCAGTTAATTTTTTAAATTCTATCCAGACACCTTCAAAACAGGATAATTTTTTCTCAATTTCTTTACACATTTCCCTGAGCCTGATCTCCCATCCGGGTTCAACAAATTCTTCTGACAGGTCAGGTCCATTAATCTTAAAACCATGATTAGATATATAATAAATCCCATCAACTTTTATAATATTGTAAATATCTTCATAACTTCTGCCTGTAGCTATTATAATTTTTACATCGTTCTTACCTGAAATGCTTCTTATTATTTTTCTTTTTTCATTATCTATAATAGCTTTAGCAGGGTGGTCTTTTATAGGTATCAAAGTTCCATCATAATCAAGGCACAAAAATAAAATTGAATGTCGATTTATTTCATTTTTAACAAGAGTAAGATATTCAAACAAATCTTTTAGAACAACTTTTCTATTCATTTTATTATCGATATCAGGGCAATTACCCTTTTTTTCTTATTAAACTTGAGTAAAACTCCTGAGATGAACCATAATCTTCCCCTGAAATCGCGGCTCTAATGAAATTATCCACCCATTTAAAAACATTATTTCTTTTTACTTCGGAACGCAAGATATTCATTCTTTTATTTCTTTCCTCATCACTCATAAAATAAGCTTTATGAATTGCATCGGCAATACCTTCATAATCATAAGGGTTAACAAGTATTGCCCCTTTGTGTAATTGGGCGACGGCACCTGCAAACTCACTTAAAATTAGAACCCCTCTGTTATCAGGGCATGATGCACAGTATTCCTTTGCGACAAGATTCATTCCATCTTTCAAAGGCGTTATTAAAGCAATTTCACAGGCAAAATAATGTGAAACTAAAACTTTTCTGTCCAGCCTTCTATACATATAATTTATTGGTATCCATCCGTGTTTTGCAAATCTTCCGTTTATAAAACCAACAAGTTCATCCAGAGTTTGCTTTAACTTCATATAGATAGGTGTTTCAATTCTACTTGGAACTATAATTTGCAACAAGGATATTTTCTCTTTGAGCTCAGGGTATTTTTCAAGGCAGGTTGCAAATGCTTTGAACTTCTCAGGAATTCCCTTGGTAAAATCTAACCGGTCAACTCCAAGTATCAATTTCTGATTCTGATATTTCTCATGGAGATACCAGGCTTCATCCTGAACCTGTTTTGAGAGTGCCAAGTTATTGAAATTATAAAAATCAATTCCTATAGGAAAAACCCCAACTTTTGTTACATTGTTGTTGTAAACTATATTGTGAATTTTTTTACTTCTATTAATTCTTGCTTTAGGCAATAAAGTATTTACACACCTTATAAAGTTCTGTCTGTCACGTTCTGTTTGAAAACCCACCAGATAATAACTCAAAATACCTTCAAGAATCTGCCATCTCCATGGAAGCTTAATAAAAATATCAAGAGGTGGGAAAGGTATATGAAGAAAAAAATTGGTTTTCCTTCTAATATTCCTTTCTTTCAAATACTTTGCTACAAGAAATAGATGGTAATCCTGTATCCATATAAAATCATCCTTTTTTGTAAATTCTTCGAGCTTTTCAGAAAAAATACGATTAACTCTTTGATAACATTTCCAGTCTTCCACTTCAAATTCGCACCTACCCAGCAGGTCATGAAAAAGAGGCCAGAGAGTCCCATTAGAAAATCTATTATAATATCCATCCAGATCATCTTCAGGCAAATTAACCGGGATTAAAGTATATCCAGTTCTTTCAGAACCTTCAGATAAAAGATTATCCAGTTTAATATTCTCAGTAGTTCCAGACCAGCCAATCCACAATCCATTCCTGTCTCTTAAAACAGGAGCAAATGCAGTTACAAGACCACCAGCACCAGGTTTTACTTTATAAGTATCATCTTCCTTTTCTATTTTAACAGGTAACCTATTAGAAAGAACAACAAGTCTTTTTTGATTCTTCATAATTATTATATTTTTTATATATATATAAAAATATGAAAAAATTATCTAAATGTCAAATCAAGGTGAAAATAATCACAAGAATATTTCAATAATGGTTATCAAGAAAATTGTTTATCGTTTAATCCAACAATTACTGATTAAGATAATTAAAAAACTTTAAACTCTCAGATAATTATACAGATACATTGTAAACAAAAACCAGAGGAAAAAAATAAATCCCTTGACTGAAAATAGATTTTATTTAAATTATCTAAAAAACTATATTTGAAATTGAAAAGAACTGAACTAATTAAGACAGCAAAATTTTATCTCGGTAAGTCTAAAAGTTACATAGGACTGATATTAGTAATAATTTTTGCAGCTGTTTTTTCCCCTTACCGGCATGGTGAGAATATATTTCTTGGGCTCGGCAATTTAACCGATATTTTAAGGCAGGTTTCAGAAAAAGGCATTCTCGCCGTTGGTATGACACTTGTTATTCTGACTGCTGGAATCGATTTATCAGTTGGAAGAGTTCTTGCTTTTGGAGCAACTCTTTGTGCCGCTCTTTTGATAAAACTTGATTGGGGAACCTTCTCTGTTGTTATAGCTGTTCTTTTAGCAAGTACTTTTCTTGGTTTAATTAATGGTGTTGTTACTACAAAAGGGAAAATTCAACCTTTTGTTGTTACTCTTGCGATGATGAGTGCCGCCTGGGGACTTGCAAGATATATCTCCGGTGGGTATGCCATTGGTATAGCTTTCGGTGAAGGTAAAGGAATGGCTCCTCATAGCTTCAAATTATTCGGAGAAAGGATAACATCACATCTACCATTTCCTGCAGTAATTTTCGTTTTTACCGTTATAATCTCTGAAATTATCCTTAAATATACAAGATTCGGGAGATATATAATTGCAATTGGTGGAAACGAAGAAGCGAGTTATCTTTCAGGTATCAGTATAGACAGAATAAAAATAGCGGTTTATTCTATAAGTGGATTTCTATCAGGACTGGCAGGTATTATACACTGTGCCCAGAATGAACAGGGAAACCCAAACGATGGGGTCGCTTATGAACTGGATGCCATAGCCGCTGTTGTAATTGGCGGTACAAACCTTCTAGGTGGTTCCGGAAATGTGACAGGAACTTTTGCAGGAATCCTTATAATTGGTATCCTTAATAATATTATGAACCTGAGGGGAATTAATCCAGACCTGCAGCTAATTCTTAAAGGCGTTATTATTGTGGCTGCTGTCCTTATCCAAAGAAAAAGAAAATAACAAAAAAAGAGGTGATGAAACTTGAAAACATTAAGATATTTATTTTTGTTTCTATTTATTTTCTCAATAACAATTTCCTGCAGTAAAAAAAGCAAAACAGGAGAAGCAAAATATCTTGTTGGGTTTTCCCAGTGCAACAATGCAGAACCCTGGAGGCAGGCAATGAACAGCAATGCAAAAAAAGAAGCAGAAAAATACAAAGACCTTATAAAACTGGAATTCACTGATGCCCAGCAGGACAATAGCAAACAAATTGCTGATGTTGAAAACTTCATAAGAAAAAAGGTTGACCTGCTAATCATATCTCCAAATGAAGCAAAGCCCCTATCGGGTGTTGTAAGTAAAGCGTACAGAAGTGGAATTCCCGTTATAGTGCTCGATAGGGGGCTTGAAACTGACGATTACACCTGCTTTATAGGTGCAGATAATCGATTGATAGGGGAAGAAGCAGGAAAGTATATTGCAAAGCTATTAAAAGGAAAAGGAAAAATTGTCGAAATTCAGGGTCTTCCGGGTTCACCACCGGCTATTGACAGAAGTGAAGGATTTCGCTCTATTATTAAAAATTATCCTGACATTAAAATAATTCACACTATTGTTGCTGACTGGCTAAGGCCTTTAGCTATTACCCAGATGGAGATTGTTCTTCGTGCTCATGATAAAATTGACCTTGTATATGCCCATAACGACCCTATGGCAATTGGAGCGTATCTGGCTGCTAAAAATGCTGGTAGAGAAAAAGAAATGTTTTTCATCGGAATTGATGGACTCCCTGACCCAAGTGGCGGCGTTAAAGCTGTAATTGATGGAAAACTTGAAGCTACTTTTCTATACCCAACCTGCGGTAAAGAAGCTATTCAATATGCAATAAAAATATTGAAAGGTGAAAAAGTCCCTAAAAAGATTACACTGAAAACTGCTCTTATAACAAAAGAAAATGCTGAAAAATACTATGACCCTGATGTGAAATTTTACTGATCTTCAATAATTAAATAACATTTAACTATAAAGAACAAAATTTAATCTTTTAAATTATTGAATGGAGGAAAAAACTATGAAAAGAAAAGTCCTGTTAATAATAACATCGTTTGTTTTTCTCATTTTAACTTTTGCACCGATACAATTATTTTCTCAGGAATATAAATGGTTCAAGGGTAATACACACACTCATACTATAAATTCTGATGGAGATTCTCCACCAAGGGTTGTTGTAAGATGGTATAGAGACCACGGATATAACTTCCTGATGATTACGGACCATAACTTTGTTACAGAAATTAAGTATATCGATACTGATAAAAATGATGATTTCATTCTTATATATGGCGAAGAAGTAACAGACAGCTATAAAAAGACACCTGTTCATTTAAATTGTTTTGGAACAGGTGTTTATGTTTCCCCTCAAAAAGGCAACAGTGTTATTGAAACTCTACAGAGGAACATTGATGCAATAAGAAAAGCTGGTGGAGTTCCCCAGATAAATCACCCAAACTGGCACTGGGCTTTTAATGATAACGAAATGAAAGTTTTAAAAAACTGCAAACTCTTTGAAATCTTTAACCCCGGCTGCAACTATTTTGGAGGACTTGACACACCCAGTATGGAGAAAGTCTGGGATAGCATTTTAACTGCAGGTGTTGTTATGTATGGAATGGCAGTTGATGATATGCACAAACTTGCAACTGATACCGGAAAAGGATGGGTTATGGTAAAGGCTAAAGAACTCACCACTGAAGCCATTTTAAATGCTCTTGAAAATGGGCAATTTTATGCCTCAAATGGTGTTACAATTGATGAATGGAATGTTACACCAGAAAAATACGAGATAAAAATAAAAGGAAAAAGTGATTGGAAGTATGTTACCAGGTTCATTGGAGAAGGTGGAAAATTGTTAAAAAAAGACGGAAGCTTGAATCCGGTTTACAGGTTCAATGGAACTGAAAAATACGTTAGAGCAGTGGTTATGGACTCAAACGGAAATTTTGCCTGGCTACAACCTTATTTTATTAAAAAGTAACATTATCATAGAATAATTAAATTTTGTTTAATAATAGTGAAAGGCTGTTTTATTCAACCATTGAGTAAAACACACAGAGAATGGGCAATTAAGCTTGTTAAAAAGTATTGGAAATCTGAAAAGATTATAACACGGGGAAAAATTCACCATATTGACAAATTACCAGGTTTCGTTGCTCTCGAAGGAAGCGTTCCAGTTGGGCTTGTAATATATAATATTGAAAACAAAGAATGTGAAATTATTACCTTAAATAGTCTTAAAGAAAATAAGGGAATCGGAACTGAACTTATTTCTGCAGTTAAGAAAATTGCAATTACTGAATCTTGTAGAAGGTTATGGCTTATTACAACCAATGATAACATACCTGCACTGTATTTTTACCAAAAAAGAGGGTTTAGAATTGCTGCCGTTTATCCCGGCTCCATTAAAGAATATCGAAAATTTAAACCGGAAATTCCCACAACAGGAATCAATGGTATTCCTATAAGAGATGAAATTGAACTTGAAATAATACTGTAAGTATTAATGAACTTATAAGAAAAATTCTTAAAAAAAGCTAAATTCAACATTAAATATTTCAAAACTATACAGGCAATTTAGAGGGTTAAATTATGAAAATATCAATAAAACAGGTGGATGCATTCACCACAAAACCATTCGGAGGAAATCCTGCAGGTGTAGTTACTGATGCTGATGAATTAACAGAAGAACAGATGAAGAAAATTGCCAAAGAAATGAATCTTTCTGAAACTGCCTATGTGTTAACTCCATCTCTACCTGATGCGGACCTCAAAATAAGATGGTTTACACCATCCAGCGAAGTTAAACTGTGTGGTCATGGGACCATTGCAAGTTTCTATGCTCTTGCAGAAGAAGGTAAATTCGGAATGACTGAACCCGGAAAATACAGCTTTAAGCTTGAAACAAAATCAGGAATTCTACCAGTCGAAGTAGTTAAAGAATCAGATAAGGCAATTAAGGTATTATTTACTCTTCCTGTTCCTGTATTTGAAAAATTCGATGTAAACCTCGAAAAAATGTCAAAAATCCTGGGTACCCAGAAAACAAGTATCAGAACTGATATACCTGTAATGAGGGATAACTTTCAGTTAGCAATTCCATTGATAAGTTTAAAAACTCTTTTTGAATTAAAACCTGACTTTAACCTTATGATTGAATATTCAAAGAAAACAGGAATACAGGCTTTCACTCCTCTATCAACAGAAACAGTTGAAAAAGAATCACTTGTTCATACCCGTTGTTTTGTCCCGATTCACGGAGTAAATGAAGACCCGGTAACAGGTTCATCTCAGGGACCATTAAGTGTTTACCTGTCAGAAGTTGGAATTATTAACGAGTTCCAGGGGGAGTATCAATATCAGGCTGAACAGGGTGATGCTATGGGTCGTCCCGGAAGAGTAAGGGTTCATATAGTTAAAGATAAAGGAAAATACACATCCGTAAAAATAGAAGGTGAAGCAATTACAGTATTATCTGGAGAAATTTACCTTTAGTTTGGAATTTTTTTATTTGATTTTTAATACAGATTTAATATATTAATATATTAAGGCGGTGTAGCTCAGTAGGCCAGAGCAGCGGAATCATAATCCGCGTGTCCGGGGTTCGAATCCCTGCACCGCTACGAAAGTTTATAACTTATTGTTATTATTATAATTATGAATTTATAAATTTGCTTGGTCACGTCTGGGTCACATTTTTTTCTTGATTTTCTTCTAATTTTTCCCTACATTTAAAACAAACCTCATAATTTAAAAAGTAATAAAATGGCAATTATTAGAAAAAGAATAGATAGAAACAATAATTACTATATTTACTATACAGATCTCGATGGTAAACGTCGATGTAAAAAAGCAGGAAAATCAAAAAAGCTTGCTCAAGAATTAAAAATAGATATTGAATCTAAAATCCTTAGAAGAGAAATTGGATAAATCAATATTAAAAAAAACCTTATTGAAACATTAAGAGAAGCTCAAGAATATATATCTCAAACTAAAACTCCACTTACAGCTAAAAGATATATAGAAATCTATGAAACTCTAATTGAATTCGTGCCTAGGAAGAAGATAAAATTTTTTAATAATTTTAAACAATCCCATTTCGAATCATATATGTGTGAGAGACTTAAAAAATAAAACCCGCTACTATGAATACAGAAAAAATTTATATTAAATCCTTTTTTAAGTATAGTATAGGATTAGGTTATACAAATATTAATCCCCTTCAAAATATAAAACGCCTTAGAATTCCTGAAAAACTCCCACGCTTTTTTTCAAAAGAAGAGATCGATAAAATATTAGAAGTCTAAGATGAAAGGCATAGAGATATATTCAATTTTCTTCTTCATACTGGGATGAGGAGAGGAGAATTAGTAAACCTTGAGTGGTCGGATATTGATTTTCAAAATAGGATTATTAAGATTCAAGTTAAAGATTTTTGGGCACCTAAAGGTCGCCGATCAAGGATTGTACCAATGGATGAAACTACATACTCAATATTATTAAAAAGACAAAATCTAAATGAAAACAAGAGATGGATTTTTACACGTAAAAATGGGAAAAAGTTAGATGGTCACTTAACTGATAAAATATATAAATATGCAAAAAAAGTTGGGATAGAAAATTGTAATATTCATACATTTCGTCATACTTTTACCTCATGGCTTGTTCAAAGAGGTGTTCCTTTATATACCGTTTCAAAACTTTTAGGTCATGCTGATTATGAAACCACTCAAATCTATGCCAATTTAATTCCAGACACTTTTACTGATGCAGTAAAAAAGCTTACAGAGTAATTTAATTTATATCTATAAATCATTATCTAATTTTCTTTTATTTCGACCTTCAAATCTAGATTCTTTTACCCATTCTATTATCTCTGATTTTATGAATAACCTTCTCTTGGCCGGTTTATAAAATGGTATACGCTTTTGGTGACATAAAACATCAAGTGTTGATTTTGGTATATGTAAAATTTTTATCACATCATCAGAGGTGATAAAAATATTATCATTAACTTCTAAATGCTTATCTGGAGTATTTAATAA
>QNDJ01000049.1 GCA_003644825.1 Candidatus Zhuqueibacterota bacterium
AATAATGTATTATGATAATACAGTAATTATATTCTTTATATTCTCATTTATTCAAGTCAAAACCCATAGAACGGACATCCCTATCCCTTTTTTTAAATAACATAATTGTGTTAAGAAGATTGCTTCGACCCATACGGGTCTCGCAATAACATGCTGATTGGGATTATTTCATCTCATTATTAGGTCTTACAATAAATAGAAAAGGTTAGATTTCTTAATATGATAAATTAAGACTAACAATGATACATACTATTTGTCATTGCGAGCCCCATACGGGGCGTGGCAATCCTTTTAATTTTAATGATATTTATTACTGTTAAGCAACCACCAGAATTCTATTCTGGTGGTTTGTTTATGATAGTTTAAATAATGAATTTAGAGAATTAAACAAGTTTATATATAAAAGCTATTCAGAATGTGTTATATATGGTTTATAAAATCAATGATATAGTTAAAACATAAATCTATAAGATGGTTATCTCTGTTAGTTTTACAATAAAGTAAAATTAATTAATGAACCCTGCAATAAAAGATATTCCAGTGAGATGTCAAGCTTAATACTTAATTTAAGTTTCAACAGAATATATTGACGGTGTCATTATTATTGTATTCGATTATCTACTTGATTTATAACTTAAAAATGATTATAATATTATACAGTTAAATTAGAATTAATTTAATGATGTTGAGGTGATGAAAAAATGACACAATTGAGTTTAGCCAAAGATGGAAAAATAACAGAGGAAATGAGGATTGTTGCTGAGGATGAGCAGGTCGAACCAGAATTTGTTCGAAAAGAGGTTGCAAAAGGAAGAATAGTAATTCCTAAAAATATTAACCACAATTTCAGGCCCAGAGGTATCGGTTTTGGCTTGAGAACAAAAGTAAATGCAAATATTGGTACTTCTCCGAGTCATTTCGATTTAGATGAGGAGTTATGTAAGTTAAATGTTGCTCTTTATGCAAAAACAGATAGCGTTATGGACCTTTCGACTGGTGGAGACCTCGATGCTATAAGAAAAGCAATTCTTGAAAATTCAACTGTTATGGTAGGAACAGTTCCAATATACGGGGTTGCTGCTGAATTATATAAGAAGAATAAAAATATTTTAAAAATGACATCCGATATGCTTTTTGATTCAATTGAAAAACAGTGTGAACAGGGAATAGATTACATTACAGTTCATTGTGGTGTCACAAGGTCTTCTCTGGAACAACTTGAGAACAGCAATCGAGTTATTGGAATTGTAAGCAGAGGTGGGTCATTGCTTGCTACCTGGATGAAACATCATAATAAGGAAAACCCCCTTTATGAAGAATATGATAGATTGCTTGACATTGCTTTTAAGTACGATGTTACATTAAGTCTTGGTGATGGTTTAAGACCCGGGGCAATCGCCGATGCTTCAGATAGAGCACAATTTGAGGAATTAATAATTCTTGGTTCTCTTGCAAAGAGAGCAAAAGAAAGAGGAGTCCAGGCAATGATTGAAGGACCCGGTCATGTTCCTCTGGACCAGATAGAAGCAAATGTTTTGATGGAAAAAAGGATTTGCAATGGTGCACCATTTTATGTGCTTGGTCCTTTAACCACGGATATTGCTCCAGGATATGACCATATAACTTCTGCTATAGGTGGAGCAATAGCCGCTGTAGCAGGTGCAGATTTTCTCTGTTATGTAACACCAGCAGAACATCTGAGATTACCAACAATTAAAGATGTTAAGGATGGTGTCATTGCAGCCAGAATCGCTGCTCATTCCGCTGATATTGTTAAAAGAGGAAAAATTGATTCCAACAGGGATAGAGAATTGTCAATGAAAAGAAAAGACCTTGATTGGGAAGGTATGTTCAGGCTTTCCCTTGACCCGGAAGTTCCTAAAGAGAGAAGAAAAGAAAGCGAAGATTTTAATAAAAAGGTATGCACAATGTGTGGAAAATTATGTGCAATAGATCTTCAGAACCCAACATTGTAGCCTTGTCTTTGGTAAATGCTTATAATTCTTGAGAACGAAAAAGGGGAAGTTTAAAATCCCCTTTTTCTATTATTTTACTCTTCGAGTAAGGTGTTTTCAGGGGCAGGTTTAATAAATCCTTCTTTCATCATATAGTGTATTTCATCTCTTGCTTTTTTAATAATAGTTGAAGCTTCATTGAGTAATTCATCTCTGGATTTTTTAAGCAGTGTTATACCCTGTTCCTGTGCTTTTAATGCAACAGCAGTAGCAACTCTCGGGTATACTTCCCATTCTTCCATAGTTGGTACCAGATAATTCTCATTTAATCCTTTATCTTCTGCACATTTTGCGAGCTCATAAGCGGCAGCAATTGCCATTTCATCGGTTATGGTTTTTGCACGAATATCCAGGGTTCCTCTGAAAATACCCGGAAATCCAAGGGAATTATTGATTTGATTCGGGAAATCGGAGCGACCTGTAGCTACTATTCTTGCACCGGCTTCTTTTGCTTCCCAGGGCCACATTTCAGGAATCGGATTTGCACAAACAAACACAATTGCATCTTTTGACATCGAAGCTACCCATTCTTTTTTGATTACATCAGGTCCAGACCTTGAAAGAGCAATTAACATATCTGCACCTTTTATAGCTTCCTTCATTCCCCCGATTACCTGTTCTTCGTTAGTTTTTTCACATAGTTCCCATTTTTCTGGTTCTTTTTCTTTTAGTTCAGTTCTTCCGATGTGTAGTGTTCCTTTTGAATCGACCATAATGATTTTTCCCGGATTAGCACCAGCTTTAATAAGGATGTTTGTAATACATATATTTGAAGCACCAGCACCTATCATAGTGATTTTTACATTGTCAAGTGGTTTTCCTACTACTTTTAATGCATTGATTGCGCCTGCCAGGGTTATACAGGCTGTTCCTTGCTGGTCATCATGCCAGACCGGAATACGTGCTTTTTTTCTTAATTCTCTTAAGATTCGAAAACATTTTGGTTTAGCTATATCTTCAAGATTCACCCCCCCAAAAGAAGGTTGAAGAATTAATACTGTATTTATAATCTCATCAGGGTCTTTGGTATCAAGACATATAGGGAAGGCGTCTACACCACCAAGATACTTGAACAGTAAAGCTTTTCCTTCCATAACAGGTAATCCGGCTTCTGGTCCAATATCTCCAAGCCCGAGAACCCTTGTTCCATCAGTAACTACAGCTACCATATTGCCTTTATTGGTGTGCTTGTAAACAGCTTCCGGGTTTTTATTTATATCCTTACAGGGTTCTGCAACACCCGGGGTATACCAGATACCAAAATCCTGAAAATTCCGGATTACGCACTTCGGAATTATCTCAATTTTACCTTTATAAAAAGGATGGAGCTGCATAGCAATTTCAGCAGGTTTATATGCTTTTGTTAACAGTTCCTCTTTCGTCAGACGTTTTTCAGCCATTTTAATAGCCCTCCTTTTAAAGTAAGTTTTTATTATTAATAAAAAATTGATTAAATTTAAATATAACCTTTTAAAATATCAAGCATTAAAAAAAAAGGAATCTATTTTATTGACTAAATATATTTTTTATTTTACATTATAAAAAAGAGTTTTTATCTGTAGAGATTTTTTGTATGATTGAAAATGACAAAATTATAATTAAGGGTGCAAGAGAACACAACCTGAAAAATATTGACCTGAAGATTCCCAGAAATAAGCTTGTAGTTATTACCGGTCTTTCTGGTTCCGGGAAATCATCTCTTGCATTTGATACCATATATGCAGAAGGGCAGAGAAGGTATGTTGAATCTCTTTCTGCCTATGCCAGGCAATTTCTTGGATTAATGGAGAAACCCGATGTTGATTACATTGAAGGGTTATCTCCTGCAATATCAATAGAACAGAGAAGTGCTGGCAAAAATCCTCGTTCAACAGTTGGCACCATTACTGAAATCTATGATTATCTTCGTCTTCTGTATGCCAGAATAGGGATACCATATTGTTACAACTGCGGAAAAAAAATAGAAAAGCAAACAGTTCAACAGATTGTAGATAAAATTCTTTCTTTTAAAGAAGGAACAAAAATTCAGGTTTTAGCTCCCGTCGTTAGAGGAAGAAAAGGCGAATATAAAGAATTATTTAAGAAGATTCAAAAGGATGGTTTTGTTCGTGTAAGAGTAGATGGAAAACAGATGGAGGTTTATGAAAAAATTGAACTGGATAAAAATAAAAAACATAGTATAGAGGTTGTGGTTGACAGACTTGTTGTTAATTCGAAAGCAGGAAAAAGGCTTGCTGATTCTCTGGAAACAGCCCTCAGTTTGAGCTCCGGCATAGTAATAGTAAGCGTTATTGGCGGGAGAGAACATATATTCAGTGAGAAGTTTGCCTGTGTGGACTGTGGTATCAGTTATGAGGAACTTACACCACGAATGTTTTCATTTAACAGTCCTTATGGTGCGTGTCCTGTTTGTTCAGGGCTGGGCACCGAAATGGAAATAGACCCCTCTCTGATTATTCCAGATGAGAGTAAATCAATAAATCAGGGTGCTATCAAAGTAATGGGAGACCCGAACGGTTCTGCCTGGTTTTATCAGATGCTTTCCTCTGTTGCGCGGCACTGTAATTTTACACTGGATACACCCTTTAAAGATATCCCGGAGAAAGGGAAAAAGATGCTTTTGTATGGTTCCGGCGATGAAAATATTAAATTTTATTATGTGAATAAAAATGGAAAAGGTTACGGTGAGTATATTGGCAAATTTGAAGGTATAATTAATAATCTTTCAAGAAGATATAAACAGACATCATCTTCTTATATCCGTTCCTGGATAGAGTCTTTTATGAATGTTATCCCCTGTCCTGGATGTAATGGTAAAAGATTGAGAAAAGAAAGTCTTGCAGTAAAGATAAACGGTTTAAATATATATGATATTACTAAAATGTCTATAAAAGAGGCAAAAGATTTTTTTGATAACATCAGGTTAACTGATAGACAGAGAGAAATTGCAAGACAGATACTTAAAGAGATAAGAGAAAGGCTTCAATTTCTTATTAATGTAGGTGTTGATTACCTGACTCTTGAGAGGTCTGCTGGAAGTCTTTCAGGTGGAGAGGCACAGAGGATCCGGCTTGCCACTCAAATTGGTTCTCAACTTGTTGGTGTCCTTTACATTCTTGATGAACCCAGCATAGGATTACATCTTCGTGATAATAAGAGACTTATAAATACCCTATTGAAACTGCGAGACCTTGGAAATACAGTGTTAGTAGTGGAACATGACAGAGAAACGATTCTAAATGCAGACCATATTATAGACCTTGGGCCCGGGGCAGGTGAAAAAGGTGGATACGTTGTTGCTCAGGGCACAATTGATGATATAAAGAAATGTAAAGAATCCATAACAGGGGCATACCTTGCCGGTATGAAACATATTGAGGTTCCAAAAATCAGACATAAAATAGGAAGGAATTTTTTAACCATCTATGGTGCAAGAGGAAATAACCTTAAAAATATTAATGTTAAAATTCCTTTAGGATGCTTTGTCTGTGTGACAGGAGTTTCTGGTTCAGGCAAAAGCACGCTGGTTAATGAAACTTTATACAGAATATTAGCAAGAAGGTTTTATCATAGCAAAGATACTCCTCTTGGATATGACTCAATTTCGGGGTTAGAATATATAGATAAGGTAATTAATATTGACCAATCGCCAATAGGTAGAACACCGAGGTCAAATCCTGCTACTTATACAGGTGTTTTTACATATATCAGAGACCTTTTTGCCCAGCTTCCTGAGTCAAAACTCAGAGGATATAAACCGGGTAGATTCAGTTTTAATGTTAAAGGTGGAAGATGTGAAGCCTGTCAGGGAGATGGTATAATTAAAATTGAAATGCATTTTCTCCCCGATGTTTATATTCCCTGCGAGGTCTGTAAGGGAAAAAGATATAACAGGGAAACCCTTGAAGTTAAATATAAAGGAAGGTCTATTGCTGATGTTCTTAATATGACTGTTACCGAGGCTTTATCCTTTATGGAGAATATTCCAAGAATAAGGAGAAAATTGCAAACTTTATACGATGTAGGTCTTGGTTATATTCGTCTTGGTCAGCAGGCGACCACTCTTTCCGGGGGCGAAGCCCAGAGAGTAAAACTTTCAACAGAACTTTCTAAAATTGGAACAGGTAATACCTTGTATATTTTAGATGAACCAACTACAGGCCTTCATTTTGAGGATGTTAAAATGCTTTTAAATGTACTGGAACGGCTGGTTGAAAAAGGAAATACTGTAATTGTAATTGAGCATAATATTGATGTAATTAAAACGGCAGATTATATAATTGACCTTGGCCCAGAAGGGGGTGATGATGGAGGATACATTGTTGCCGAAGGAACTCCTGAAGAAGTAGCAATGAATCCAGAGTCATATACAGGTATATTCTTAAAAAAGGAACTCGGATTGGAAAAAAAAGCAGCTTCTTTTTAAATATCTAAACATTAAAAGTTATTTTCAAGAAAAATTTTCAATTAACTTTCCATTCAGATTTTCCGATGTATTTTATTATACTCCATTACTGTATTTGACTTTTTTAATTTGTTTTTTTTTTACCAATATTTATTAAGAAAAATTTAATCCGTTATAAAAAAATTATTGCAAATTAACTTTGTAATTGTTATCTTAAGACCCAATTTTTATTGAGGAGTAAAAATGAAAAGATATATTTTATTTATATTATTTTTATTTTTTCTATCAACAAATTTGACCGGTCAGGAATTGTTAACAGTGGCTGAAAAGAGCAATTTTACCGAAACTTCGAGGTATAAAGACGTTATAGGTTTTCTATCCACACTTCAGGCTTTAAGCCAGAACATAAAAATTACCTGTATAGCTACTACTGCGGAGGGGAGAGATATACCTATGGCTATTCTTGGTAATCCACCACTGGTTAACCCGATTACTGCAAAAGAGAGTGGAAAACCGGTGGTTTTATTGATGGCGAATATTCATGCTGGAGAGGTTGAAGGAAAGGAAGCATCCCTTATGTTGATGCGGGAAATTCTTACCGGTTCTCTTGGTTATGTGCTGGATAGTATTAATCTTCTTGTTATTCCATTGTTTAATGCTGATGGAAATGAGAAAATTTCTCCCAGGAACAGGAGAAGTCAGAACGGTCCATCTGGTGGTGTTGGAATAAGGTATAATGGACAGAATCTGGATTTAAATAGAGATTACATTAAACTTGAAAGTTATGAGGTTAAGGGTCTTGTAAATGTTTTTAATGAGTGGGACCCTGCGATTTTTGTTGACCAGCACACTACTGATGGTTCCTATCACCAGGAGCCGGTAACCTACTCTGGACCCCTTAACCCTGTTGGTAATAAAGATATTTTTAATTATGTATGGAAAAATCTTCTTCCTGAAATTACAAAAAATATGAAGGAAAAAGATAATGTGATGTCTATTCCGTATGGTAATTATATGGATTACAGAAATGTGGAAAAGGGGTGGTCAACTTTCAGCCATCTCCCGAGGTTCGGAACAAACTATTATGGTTTACGGAATAGAATGTCCATCCTTGTTGAGAATTATGCATACGCTGATTTTAAGACCAGAGTTTACGGATGTTACAGCCTGTTGAAAAATCTTGTTATTTTTGCCAGCAGTCATTCTGATGAAATTCTTTTACTGATAAAGAAGGTGGATTATGAAACTATAAAAAAGGGAATGAATCCAACGAATAATTATGTTTTCGGGAAAAGTTTTGATCTTGGAACATTTGAAAAACCTGTTACAATTAATGGGTATGAATTTGAGGTAATTAAAACTGAAAGAGGATATCCAAGACTAAAAAGAAAAAATGTGAAAAAGGTTTATACATTGCCTTACTATGCAAAGTATTCAATTAAAGAAAGTATCCCGATGCCATTTGGATACATTATTCCAGAATATTGTAAGGAAATAATACCAAAGTTGAAACAACACGGAGTAATTGTACAGAAACTGGTTAAACCTGTTAATCTTGAAGTTCAGGCATTTAAAATTAAAAGTATTGAATCTTCAAAGAACATCTATCAAGGGCATCATCTTAATACTTTAAAAGGAGAATATGAGATTTTAAATAGGAACTTCCCTGCAGGCACGTTTTTTGTTGGTATTGATCAACCTATTGCACCACTTGTAGCGTATTTACTGGAACCAGAAAGTGATGATGGTTTATGTGTATGGAATTATTTTGATAAATATATTGTTGGCCAATGGAGAAGAGTACCTGGTTATTATCCTGTTTTCAGGCTTTTAAAGCCTGTTAAATTGAACTCCATGATTGTTAAATAAGTTTTTTTATATTAAATAGTTAAAATTCTGCTATAATCCTTTTGTTCCTTCAATGTAGAGAAAATCTGATTTAATTTTTAAACTTCGAGGTTTTATAAAGAATCTTGAGAAGGTTTAAATTTTAAATCATTTCAAATTTATAACTTTAAGCTTCCCCTGTGAATTTATCAGTTTAATT